>JAASSQ010000292.1 GCA_021767845.1 Roseovarius sp.
AGGTCGGCGGCATCGTCGTGCACGTCATGGGCCAGCGCCGCGCGGTAGTCGTTGCACATGCCCCGGATCGTGTCGGGGTCGCGCCACGCCGCGCGGTAGGCGGCCAGTTGATCCGAAGCGAATTGCGACAGCCGCGCGCCGCCCCAGCCGAGAAGGCAGGACTGGAAATAGCCGTCCGGGTCATGGCCGATCATGGTTTCTGGGAAGGGGTCGGGCTGGGCCAGGAAGAACCAGTGGTAATAGGCCTGTGCCACCTCCATCCGCAGATCGCTCAGCAGGGTGTGGGTGGGCACGATGTCCATCAGGCAGACCCGGGTCAGACGCTGCGGCGCATCGAGCGCCAGCCGGTGCGCCACCCGCCCGCCGCGGTCATGCCCGGCCAGCGCAAAGCGGTCATGGCCGAGGTGATCCATCAGCGCGCAGATGTCGCCTGCCATCTTGCGAAAGGTGTAATCGGCCACGTGCGGCGGCTTGGAAGAGGCGCCATAGCCGCGCAGGTCGGGGCAGATCACGCGATGCGCCTGCGCCAGCCCCGGCGCGATCCGCGCCCACAGGGCGCGGGTCTGCGGGAAGCCGTGCAGCAGCACCAGCGGCGGGCCGTCGCCGCCGATGCTGAAAGCGAGCTCGATCCCGTCGAGGGTCGCGACGTGATCGGTGAAGCCCGCGATGGCCGTCATTTGCAGAGCGCGTCCAGGATGCGCGCCCAACTGCGGGTGCCTTTGTGGAAGCTTTCCAGGTCGTATTTCTCGTTCGGGGAATGGATCGCGTCGTCATCCTTGCCGAAGCCGATCAGCATGGCGTTCATGCCGAGGATCGAGCGGAAATGCCCGGCAATAGGGATCGAGCCGCCGCAGCCCACATAGGCCGCCTCGTCGGGCCATTCGTCGGACAGGGCTTGGCGCGCGGCCTCGAAGGTCGGATCGGAGGTTTCCATCACCGAGGCGGCCGAGCCGCCATGCGCCTTGAACTCGACCGAGCAATCCTGCGGCACGCGCTCCTGCACGAAGGCGCGGAAGGCGGCGCGGATGCGGTCGGGGTCCTGCCCCTCGACCAGCCGGAAGGAAATCTTGGCATTGGCCTTGGCGGGCAGGACCGTCTTGAAGCCTTCGCCGGTGTAGCCGCCCCAGATGCCGTTGATCTCGGCTGTCGGGCGCGACCAGATCATTTCGAGCGGGGTGCGGTCGGATTCGCCGGCCGGCACGCCGAGACCCACGGAGCCCAGAAAGCCCTGCCAGTCGAATTCCAGCCCGTCCCACTGGGCGCGCACCTCGTCGGACAGCTCGGGGATGCCATCGTAGAAGCCGGGAATCGTAACCCGGCCCTGATCGTCGTGGATGTCGGCGAGGATCGAGGACAGCGCCCGGATCGGGTTCATCGCCAGACCGCCGAAGAAGCCCGAATGCAGGTCCACGTCGGGGCCTTGCAGGCAAAGCTCCTCGGTGACCATGCCGCGCAGCATGGTCACGATGGCCGGCGTGCGCGACTGGAAGAGGCCGGTGTCGCAGATCAACGCGAGATCGGCGCGCAGGTCCTCGGCGTTTTCCTGCATGAAGGGCACGAGCGAGGGCGAGCCCGATTCCTCTTCTCCCTCGAAGAAAAAGGTGATCGAGCAGGGTAGGCTGCCGTTGACGTCGCGGTAGGCGCGGCAGGCCTCGACGAAGGTCATGAGCTGGCCCTTGTCGTCGGAACTGCCGCGGCCGCGGATCACCTTGCCGGCGGGCGTGTCCTCGATCTGCGGATCAAAGGGGTCGTTGTCCCACAGCTCCAGCGGATCGACGGGCTGCACATCGTAATGGCCGTAAAACAGCACATGCGGGCCGTCCCCGTCGCCCGCGACATGGCCCACGACCATCGGATGACCGGGGGTTTCGCGCTTTTCGGCCTTGATTCCAAGGCTTTGCAGGTCAGCCACCAGCCAGTCGGCGGCGGCGGCGCATTGCGCCTTGTAGGCCGGGTCGGTCGAGATCGAGGGGATTCGCAACAGCTCGATCAGGCGGTCGGTGGCGGCGGGTATCTGATCGTCGATACGGGCCAGAACGGCGTCCAGGGACATGGAAAATCCTTTGGTGGAGGTCGGGTCATGAAAAGGGTATCAGCCATGCCGAGACTGTCCAGCGGACTTGATCGAAGTCAAGGAACGGGGGGCGTCAATTTGTAACCTGTTGCGTGATGGATGCCCGATCTATATGCATCGAACTGAATATGTCGCCCGAGTTGCGGCAACCGCAAGGCCTGACGGGGGGATGCGGGAATGACGAAGGAGGGGACGCCAGTGGATTATTCGGCGAAGCTGGACGACGCAATCAACCGCCTGCACGAGGAAGGGCGCTATCGCACCTTCATCGATATCGAGCGTCGGAACGGCCAGTTCCCTCATGCCACGTGGCGCAAGCCTGATGGCAGCGAGCAGCCGATCACCGTCTGGTGTGGCAACGACTATCTGGGCATGGGCCAGCATCCCGTCGTGCTGGAGGCCATGCACGAGGCGCTGGACGCCACCGGCGCCGGGTCGGGCGGCACGCGCAACATCTCGGGCACGACCGTCTATCACAAGCGGCTGGAGGCCGAGCTGGCCGACCTGCACGGCAAGGAAGCGGCGCTGCTGTTCACCTCGGCCTATATCGCCAATGATGCGACGCTGAGCACGCTGCCCAAATTGTTCCCCGGCCTGATCATCTATTCCGACGAGCTGAACCACGCCTCGATGATCGAAGGGGTGCGCCGCAACGGCGGGGCCAAGCGGATTTTCCGCCACAACGACGTGGAGCATCTGCGCGAGCTTCTGGCGGCGGACGATCCGGCAGCGCCCAAGCTGATCGCCTTCGAATCGGTCTATTCGATGGATGGCGATTTCGGCCCGATCGAGGCGATCTGCGACCTGGCCGACGAATTCGGCGCGCTGACCTATATCGACGAGGTGCACGCGGTGGGCATGTATGGCCCGCGCGGCGCCGGCGTGGCCGAGCGCGACCGCCTGATGCACCGTATCGACATCATCAACGGGACGCTTGCCAAGGCCTATGGCGTGATGGGCGGCTATATCGCCTCGTCGGCAAAAATGTGTGACGCCGTGCGGAGTTACGCGCCGGGTTTCATCTTTACCACCTCGTTGCCGCCAGCGGTGGCCGCGGGGGCGGCGGCCAGTGTCGCGCATCTCAAGCGGGACAATGGCTTGCGCGAGCAGCACCAGACCCAGGCCAAGATCCTCAAGACCCGGCTGAAGGGCATGGGCCTGCCGCTCATCGACCACGGCAGCCATATCGTACCGGTGATCGTGGGTGATCCCGTGCACACCAAGCAGTTGAGCGACATGCTGCTGGATGGCTATGGCATCTACGTCCAGCCGATCAACTTCCCGACCGTGCCGCGTGGCACCGAGCGGCTGCGCTTTACCCCGTCGCCGGTGCACGGGCCGCGGGAAATGGACACGCTGGTGCGGGCCATGGACGAGCTTTGGAGCCACTGCGCGCTGAATCGTGCCGATCTGACCGCCTGAGGCGCGCCGCGGTGCAATTTCCCTTGTGGTGTGGTATCTTTCGTTGAAGA
>JAASSQ010000293.1 GCA_021767845.1 Roseovarius sp.
CGACCAGATCACCAGCTCCTCGGCAAAGCGGCTCAGATGCATGGCGCAGATGCTGGCCGCGCCCAGGAATTCCAGCGCGAAATCCCGGTCGCTGACCGCATCCAGCGAATTGGCCGCCGGCCGGTCGAAGCCCAGCTCGCGCGCCGTCATCTCGCGGTCGATCGGAAAGGACGTGCCCGCCAGCGCCGCCGCCCCCAGCGGGCATTCGTTCATCCGCGCGCGGGCATCGCGCACCCGGCCCAGGTCACGGCCGAACATCTCGACATAGGCCATCATGTGATGCCCCCAGGTGACCGGCTGCGCCGTCTGCAGATGGGTGAAGCCCGGCATCACCCAATCCGCGCCATGCTCGGCCTGCACCAGCAGCGCGCCGATCAGCGCCACCAGCCCCGCCTCGGCCGCGTCCAGCTGGTCTCGCACCCACAGCTTGAAATCCGTGGCCACCTGGTCGTTGCGCGACCGACCCGTATGCAGCCGCCCCGCCGCATCGCCGATCACCTCCTTCAGCCGCGCCTCCACGTTCATGTGGATATCCTCCAACGCGGTGGAAAAGGCGAAACGCCCCGCCTCGATCTCTGACAAGACCGTGAGCAACCCTTCCCTCATGGCCTCGGCGTCACTATCACTGATTATACCCGTCGCCGCCAGCATGGCGGCATGGGCACGCGACCCGGCGATATCCTGCGCCGCTAGCCGCTTGTCGAACCCGATCGAGGCGTTGATCGCCTCCATGATCGCATCCGGCCCGGCGGCAAAGCGGCCGCCCCACATCTGGTTCGAGGTCGTGTCGGTCATATCTCAGCCCTTCGGAGGGAAAATGAAGATCATTCGTTTCGGACTCCTTTATATGGCGCTCGCCCTTGGTGCAAACGCCGCCGCGGCCGACCTGTCCGCGGTCGCCGCCCTGCGCGAGGGCGACATGAAGAAGCTGAATTTCCACGAGGCGCCGAAGCCGGTCTCGCAAACCCCCTTCGAACGCGCCGACGGCTCGACCGGCACGCTGTCCGATTACGCGGGCAAGCACGTGGTGCTGAACTTCTGGGCGACGTGGTGCGCGCCCTGCCGCAAGGAAATGCCGATGCTGTCCGAGCTGCAGACCGAATTGGGCGGCGACGATTTCGAGGTGGTCACGCTCGCCACCGGGCGCAACGCGCCCCCGGCGATGAAGAAATTCTTTGACGAGATCGGCGTCGATAACCTGCCGCTGCACCGCGACCCCAAAAGCGCCGTGGCCCGCGAAATGGGCGTCTTCGGCCTGCCGATCACCGTGATCCTGAACCCCGAGGGCCAGGAAATCGCCCGCCTGCAAGGCGACGCGCACTGGAATTCCGACAGCGCCAAGGCCATCGTCAAGGCGCTGATCGACCAGGGCGCGGGTGGCTGACACAGCGGCACTCTTTCGCTCGCCAGAATGCCGCGCGGCAGCTGATCGCACCCTCTGGCCCGGCGCACTCGGCCACCTAAATTATTCGGCAGAAAGTAACTTTTTGCTGGAGTGACCAATGGAGGCCCTGCTTCTGTCGCGGATGCAATTCGCGGCGAACATCTCGTTCCACATCCTCTTCCCGACGATCACCATCGCGCTCGGCTGGGTGCTGCTGTTCTTCCGCTACCGCTATGCCCGCACGGGCGAGCGCAAGTGGATGGATGCCTACCTCTTCTGGGTCAAGGTCTTCGCCCTGTCCTTTGCAATGGGCGTGGTGTCGGGGATCACCATGTCGTTCCAGTTCGGCACGAACTGGCCGGGCTTCATGGAAACCGTGGGCAACGTGGCCGGGCCGCTTCTGGCCTACGAGGTGCTGACCGCCTTCTTCCTCGAGGCCGTGTTCCTCGGCATCATGCTGTTCGGCGCCTCGCGCGTGCCCGGCTGGCTGCACATCACGGCCACTTTCCTCGTGGCCTTCGGCACCACGATGAGCGCCTTCTGGATTCTCGTGCTCAACAGCTGGATGCACACCCCCGCCGGGTTCGAACTGCGCGACGGCGTGGTGCACGCGACCGACTGGATGGCGATCATCTTCAACCCGTCCATGCCCTACCGCTTCGCGCACATGCTGCTGGCCTCGGGGCTGACCGTGGCCTTCCTGATCGCCGGGATCGCGGCCTTCCGCCGCCTTCTGGGCGACCGCGGCGAAAGCTCGACCAGCCAGTTGCGCGTGGGCCTCGTTCTGGGCGCGGTGCTGATCCCGGTCCAGATCCTCATGGGCGACATGCACGGGCTGAACACGCTGGAACACCAGCCGCAGAAAGTCGCGGCGATGGAGGGCAACTGGGAAACCCGCTCCAACGTGCCGCTCGTGCTCTTCGCGCTGCCGGATGAAGAGGCGCGCGAGAACCGCTTCGAACTGGCGATCCCGAACGGCGCCAGCCTGATCCTGAAACATTCGACCGACGGGGTGGTGCCCGGCCTCAACGATTTCGTGGCCGAGGACGGCACCGCCCTGCACCCGCCGGTGGCGCCCGTGTTCTGGTCGTTCCGGGTGATGGTCGGCGTGGGCCTTGCCATGCTGGCGCTCAGTTGGGCGGGCGTCTGGATGCTGCGCCGGCGCGGCGCGCATCACCTGCCCACGCCCTTCCTGCTGGCCACGGTCGGCATGACCTTCGCGGGCTGGGTCGCCACCCTCGCCGGGTGGTATACCACCGAGATCGGCCGCCAGCCGTGGCTGGTGCAGGGTGTCCTCAGCACCGAGGCGGCGGTGGGCGACGTGGCCGCGCCGATGGTGATGGGCACGCTGGTCACGTATCTGGCGGTCTATGCCGTGTTGTTGCTGGCCTATGTCGCGGTGCTGTTCCATCTCGCCCGCCGCGCGGCGCGCGGCGACACGCCCGAGCGGGAAAACCCGCGCCGCCCGTCCACCGGCGCGTCGTCCCCGATGCCTGCGGAGTGACGCCATGACGCTCGATGCAACCACCCTTCCGCTGATCTTCGCCGCCCTCATGGGCCTGTCGATCCTGCTCTACGTGATCCTCGACGGGTTCGATCTGGGCGTGGGGCTGCTCATGCCCTTCGCCACGCCCGAGGAACGCGACCGCATGATCGCCTCCATCGGCCCGTTCTGGGACGCAAACGAAACATGGCTGGTCCTTGCCATCGGCCTCTTGCTGGTGGCCTTCCCGACCGCGCATGGCGTGATCCTGACCGCGCTTTACCTGCCCGTGTTCATCATGCTGATCGGCCTGATCCTGCGCGGCGTCGCGTTCGAGTTCCGCGCCAAGGCGCCGCGCGCCCAGAAGAAATGGTGGGACGGCGCGTTTTTCGCCGGCAGCCTGATGACCGCGCTCTCGCAGGGGTTCATGCTGGGGCTCTACATCCTCGGGCTGGAATGGTCGCTGGTGGCCATCGCCTTCGCGACATTGACCGCCGGGGCGCTTTGCGTGGCCTACAGCTTCATCGGCGCGGCCTGGACGATCCTCAAGGCCGACGGCGCGCTGCAACGCAAGGCCGTAAGATGGGCACGCGGCGGCATCTGGGGCGTGGTCCTCGGCATGGGCGCGGTATCGCTGGCCACGCCGCTCACCTCCGACCGGATCATGGC
>JAASSQ010000053.1 GCA_021767845.1 Roseovarius sp.
GCCCCGCACCGACGCGATACCGACGTGATACCGACGCGATACCGAGGCCGCCATTCGCCCTGAAATCAGGCTGTTAACCCCGATTCGCACACCCCGCCCCGTTGCGCCCCTTCCCCCCCACCGCACGATGGGCTAATCCTGCCTGCGACCCGCCCAACCCCGAGGCCCGCCACCCATGAGACCCGTCCGCCTCCTTTCCGGTGTCCTGACCGTCGGCGGCTGGACCCTGCTCAGCCGCGTTCTGGGCTTCGTGCGCGACGTTCTCATCGCCAGTTTCCTTGGCCCCGGCGCGCTCATGGATGCGTTCGTCGCCGCGTTCCGCCTGCCCAACCTGTTCCGCCGCTTCTTTGCCGAGGGCGCCTTCAACGCGGCATTTGTTCCAATGTTTTCAAAGAAGTATGAGGGCGACGAGGATCACGAGGCCTTCGCCTCCCAGGCCATGTCCGGCCTTGCGCTGGTGCTTCTGGCGCTCACCGGCCTGTCGATGGTCTTCATGCCCGCGCTGGTCTGGGCCACCGCCGAGGGCTTTGCCGGTGACGAACGCTTCGATCTCACCGTCGCATTCGGCCGCGTGGTGTTTCCCTACATCCTCTTCATCTCGCTGGCCGCGCTGTTCTCGGGCGTGCTGAACGCCGCCGGCCGCTTCGCCGCCGCCGCCGCCGCGCCGGTGCTGCTGAACGTGATGCTGGTCACCGCCATGACAGCCGCCTACCAGATGGGCGGCTCCGTCTCGCAAGCCCTTGTTTGGACTATACCTTTTGCCGGTGTCGCCCAGCTTGCACTGGTCTGGATCGCGGCCCGGAACGCGGGGTTCACCATCCGCCCCACGCGCCCCCGCTGGTCCCCCGACATGGCCCGGCTGGTCCGCATCGCGATCCCCGCCGCCCTCGCCGGCGGGGTGATGCAGGTGAATCTTCTGGTCGGCCAGCAGGTCGCCTCGAACTACGACAAGGCGGTCAGCTGGCTCTACTCCGCCGACCGCCTCTACCAGCTCCCCCTGGGCGTGGTCGGCATCGCCGTGGGCATCGTCCTTTTGCCCGACCTGTCCCGCCGTCTGAAGGCCGACGACAGCTCCGGCGCGCGCGAGGCCTATTCCCGCGCCGCCGAAATTTCCCTTGCGTTGACAATACCTTGCGCCGTCGCGCTCGTGGCCGTGCCCTTGCCGCTGGTCTCGGTTTTGTTCGAGCGCGGCGCCTTCGGCACCGACGACACCGCCGCCACCGCGCTGGCTGTCGCGGCCTACGGCCTCGGCCTGCCCGCCTTCGTCCTGCAGAAGATCCTGCAACCGCTGTTCTTTGCCCGCGAGGACACCAAGAGCCCCTTCCGCTACGCCCTTGTGGGCATGGTCGTGAACGCCGCCGTGGCCATCGGGCTGGCCTTCGTGATCGGCTGGATCGCCGCCGCCATCGCCACCAGCCTCGCCGGCTGGGTCATGGTCTGGCTGCTGATGCGCGGCGCCCGCCCCTTCGGCGACGTCGCCCGCCTCGACGACCGGTTCCACCGTCGCATCTGGCGGATCGGGCTGGCCTCGCTGGTCATGGGGGCCGTGATCTGGGGCGTTCACCTGGCGCTGCTGCCCTTCTTCGGAATGCCGGGCCTGCGCTGGATCGCCCTTGTTTTGCTGATCTTTTCCGGCATGGCCACCTATTTCGGCGCAGGCCACCTGATCGGCGCCTTCCGCCTGTCCGAGTTCCGCGAGGTCATGCGCCGCTGATCGGCTCAGCGGTGCCGGATCTTCGCCCGCACCCGAGCCCATCCCCCCGGCGCCAGCACGAAGGACAGGACGAACCCGCAGGCAAACCCGGCGACATCCGCGATCCACGTGCTGTTCCCGCCGAAGAGCAGGCCAAAGACCAGTTGCAGCCCCATCAGAACCCCGATCAGGATGAAGGCCCTGTATTGCTGCGCCCGCATCTGCCCCAGCCGCAGCCACATCAGATAGGTAAAGCCCCCGATCAGCCCGTAAATGCCGGGAAAGGCGCCCACCAGCCACGGCCGCTCCGGCCCCACCAGCCCGAACACAAGCGCCCCCGCCACCGCCGACAGCACGAACAGGGCCAGCGTGGCCCACTGGGCAAAGACCTCGCCCACGAACTTGCCAAGCGCCAGCACCATCACCCCGGCAATCAACGTATGGGTGAACGAGCCGTGCACGACCGTGTAGGTCACGAACCGCTTCAGGTGATCGGCCGGCCAGACGCCGTTCTGCATCATCCAGCCGAAGATCTCGACGTTGAACGCGTAATCCCGGATCGCCTGCTGGCGCCAGCCCACGGCCTCGGGGCCGCCGATGAACCCGCGCGCGCCCAGGAAAAACAGGGCCTCCAGCCCGACGATCACCAGGAACAGCGCCACGATCACCGGTGGCATCGGGTTGAACGGACTGCCATGCGACGGGGGGCTCATGCCGGCTCTCCTTGACGGGACTGGGGGTCATGGGTAAGCGAGGCGGGCACGGAAATCCACCACGGAGATCAGCCATGGCCGAGCCGGCCTTCACCCCGCGTGTCTTTTCGGGAATCCAGCCCACGGGCAACCTGCACCTGGGCAACTACCTCGGCGCGCTCAAGCGGTTCGCAGAGACCCAGAATGCCGGGATCTCGTCGATCTACTGCATGGTCGATCTGCACGCGATCACCGTCTGGCAGGATCCGTCCGAGCTGCGCCACGCGACGCGCGAGCTGGCAGCGGGCTTCATCGCCTCGGGCCTCGACCCCCGGCAATCCATCCTGTTCAACCAGTCCCAGGTGCCCGAACACACGCAGATGGCCTGGGTGTTCAACTGCGTCGCGCGCATGGGCTGGATGAAGCGGATGACCCAGTTCAAGGACAAGGCCGGCAAGAACGCCGAACAGGCCAGCCTGGGGCTCTTCGGCTACCCCGCGCTGATGGCCGCCGACATCCTCGTCTATCACGCCACCCACGTGCCAGTCGGCGAGGACCAGAAGCAACATCTTGAATTGACACAGGAAATCGCGCGCAAGTTCAACCACGACTACGGGCTGGAGTTCTTCCCCGAAACCCAACCCGTCATCGAAGGCGCGGCCACCCGCGTCATGAGCCTGCGCGACGGCTCCAGGAAGATGTCGAAATCCGATCCATCGGACATGAGCCGCATCAATCTGACCGACGATGCCGACACGATCGCCAGGAAGATCCGCAAGGCCAAGACCGACCCCGAGCCGCTGCCCGCCGACGCGGACGGGCTCGAAGACCGCCCCGAGGCGCGCAACCTCGTCAACATCTACGCGGCCCTGTCCGATCAGAGCGTGGACCAGGTGATGCGTGACGCTGGCGGCAAGCCGTTTTCCGAGTTCAAGCCGATGCTGGCCGATCTGGCGGTCGAGAAGCTCGCGCCCATCTCCTCCGAGATGTCGCGCCTGATGCAGGACGTGGCCGAGATCGACCGCATCCTCGCCGACGGGGCCGACCGCGCCCGCGCCATCGCACACCCGATCCTGCAACGCACCTATGAGATCATCGGCATGGTCGGCGCGAAACCCTGAGCATTGCCTCCCGCGCACCGGCCCTGGATAGTCGGGCCAAAGGAGGATCGCCATGCGCAAACTGCAAACACAGGGCCTGCACCACATCACGCTGACGGGGGCCGACCGGCAAAGCTCGATCGATTTCTGGGAAGGCGTGCTCGGGATGCCCTTCATCTTCGATCAGCCCAATCTCGACGACCCGGACGAAGGCCATCTCTACTTCGATCCCGGCGACGGCCGGCTCATCACGATCTTCACCAACGAGAAGCGCAGACCCGTGCACGGCCGCACCCCGACCGATCCGGGCTGCGTGCATCACGTCGCCTTCAACGTCAGCCACGCCACCTTCTCGCAGGTGGTCGAACGGCTCGACGAACGCGGCATCGCCCATTCCGGGCCCAAGGATCGCGGCTTCATGGACTCGATCTATTTCAAGGATCCCCTCGGCCTGCTGATCGAGCTGGCCTGCTACCGGTTCGAGCCCCCGCGCGGCTGCTCGCACGCCGACGTGATGATCGCGGCGCATCGCATCCGCGTCGAACGCGGCGATTACAACATTCAGGAAATCCACCTCGCCGACG
Organism: Roseovarius sp.; assembly: GCA_021767845.1. Classification (GTDB taxonomy): domain Bacteria; phylum Pseudomonadota; class Alphaproteobacteria; order Rhodobacterales; family Rhodobacteraceae; genus Roseovarius. The sequence goes on from JAASSQ010000053.1 coordinate 4,070, forward strand.
CGATCGAACGCCTCGTCCAGCAGGGCCAGCAGAGCCTGAGCCAGGACCGGACCCCGCAAAACCCCTACTGACTCCACCGCCCTTCTTCTGTTTCCAAATATCCCGGGGAGCGCGAGGGGCTGGCCCCTCGCCGCGCAGGGCAGGCCATCCGGCGCCCCCCTCTGGACCCTTCCGCGCAACCCGCCTAACCTGCGCCCAAGCAACGGAGGCACGCATGGCAGTCGGCAAGAATATCCGCACCTATTTCAACGGCACCTGGCACGACGGGGACCTGCCGATCATGCGCGCGGCCGATCATGGCTCGTGGTTGGGCACCACCGTGTTCGACGGGGCGCGCTTCGCCAACGGGCGGACCCCCGATCTCGACAAGCATTGCGCCCGCGTGAACGCCTCGGCCGAGGCGCTGATGATCCGCCCCACGGTTAAGGCCGAGGACATGGTCGCCATCGTGAAAGAGGGGCTGTCGGCCTACGCCCCCGATGCGGCGGTCTATATCCGCCCGATGTATTGGGCGATCGAAGGCGGCCCCCTCGGCGTCATGCCGAACCCTGAGGGCGAGACGGGCTTCGCTATCTGTCTCGAAGAGGTGCCGATGGCCCCGCCCGGCGCCTCGGCGCGGCTGGCCCACACGCGGTTCCGCCGCCCGGTGATGGATGATGCGGTGGTCAACGCCAAGGCGGGCTGCCTTTATCCCAACAACGCCCGCATGATCGCCGAGGCCCGCGCGCGCGGCTTCGACAACGCGCTTGCCGCAGATGCGCTTGGCAACGTCGCCGAATCGGCCACCGCCAACGTCTTCGCGGTCAAGGACGGCGAGGTGTTCACCCCGGTGCCCAACGGCACCTTCCTTGCGGGCATCACCCGTGCGCGTCACATCTCGAACCTGCGCGCCGATGGCGTCAAGGTGCACGAAACGGTCATGAGCTTTCAGGACATCCACGACGCCGACGAGGTCTTCCTGTCCGGCAACATGATGAAGGTCACGCCCGTCACCGCCTTCGAGGACACGCAGTACCAGGTCGGCCCGATCAGCCGGCGCGCGCTCGATCTTTACTGGGATTGGGCCGCCTCCGCGGGTTGAGGGCTTAACGCAGCGTTCCGGGTGACAAGCCCGGCCCGAACCCCCATGCTGCCGCCGAACGACCGGAGGCCGACATGACCGCTTACAGCCATCTTCTCGCACCGCTCGACCTGGGCCACGTGACGCTGGAAAACCGCGTTCTCATGGGCTCGATGCACACCGGGCTCGAGGAAACCAAGGACTGGAACCGCGTGGCCGAGTTCTATGCCACCCGCGCGCGCGGTGGCGTGGGGCTGATGGTCACCGGCGGCATGGCGCCCAATCCCGAAGGCGGCGTTTTTCCCGGCGCGGCGGGGCTTTATACCGAGCAGGACATTGAAAATCACCGGCAGGTCACCGACCGGGTGCACGATGCGGGCGGGCGGATCGCGATGCAGATCCTGCATGCCGGGCGCTATGCCTACAGCCCCGATTGCGTGGGCCCCTCGCCGATCAAGTCGCCGATCTCGCCCTTCCCGCCGAAAGAACTGGACGAAGACGGGATCGAAAAGCAGATCGCCGACATCGCCACCGCCGCCGCCCGCGCCCGCGAGGCCGGTTACGACGGGGTCGAGGTGATGGGCTCCGAGGGGTACTTCCTCAACCAGTTCCTCGTGGCCCACACCAACAAGCGCACCGACCGGTGGGGCGGGTCCTATGAAAACCGGATGCGCCTGCCGCTCGAGGTGCTGCGCCGCGTCCGCGCCGCCGTGGGCGAGGATTTCATCGTGATCTACCGCCTGTCGATGATCGACCTCGTGCCCGAAGGCTCGACCTTCGACGAGGTCGTGCAGCTTGCCCAAGAGGTCGAGAAGGCCGGTGCCAGCATCATCAACACCGGCATCGGCTGGCACGAGGCGCGGGTTCCGACCATCGCCACCTCGGTCCCGCGCGCGGCCTTCACCTGGGTCACGAAAAAGCTGATGGGCAAGGTCGGCATCCCGGTCATCACCTCGAACCGGATCAACACCCCCGAGGTGGCCGAACAGGTGCTGGCCGAGGGTTGCGCCGACATGGTCTCGATGGCCCGCCCATTCCTGGCCGATCCCGATTTCGTGCGCAAGGCGGCGGACGGACGGTCCGACACGATCGCGCCCTGCATCGCCTGCAACCAGGCCTGCCTTGATCACACGTTCAGCGGCAAGATCTCGTCCTGCTTGATCAATCCGCGCGCCTGTTATGAAACCGAACTGGCCATCACGCCGACCGAGCGTCCCAAGTCCATCGGTGTCGTCGGCGCGGGCCCCGCGGGCCTTGCCGCCGCCATGACAGCGGCCGAGCGCGGCCATGCCGTGACGCTCTTTGATCGCGACGACCGGATCGGCGGACAGCTGAACATGGCGCGCGAAATCCCCGGCAAGGAGGAGTTTCACGGCCTGGTCGAATGGTTCGAGACGATGGTCGGGGAACTCGGCATCACTCTCAGGCTTGGCCAGACCGCCACGGCGGACGATCTGGACGGCTTTGACGAGGTCATCATCGCCACCGGCGTCGTGCCCCGCGATCCCGGCATCCCGGGGCAGGACGGGCCGAATGTCCTGTCCTATATCGACGTGCTGCGGGGCAAGGCGAAAGTGGGCAGGCGCGTGGCCATCGTGGGCGCGGGCGGCATCGGCTTCGACGTGGCCGAGTTCCTTGTCCACGAGGGCGAAAGCCCGACCGAGAACCTGGCCGACTGGAAAGAGGAATGGGGCGTCGCGGACCCGTCCGAGGCGCGGGGCGGCCTTGCGCCGGGTGGCCCCAAACCGGATGCCCCCGCCCGTCAGGTCACCCTGTTGCAGCGCAAGGCCGAGCGGCCGGGCAAGCGGCTTGGCAAGACCACGGGCTGGATTCACCGCGCGGCGCTGCGCATGAAGAACGTCGAGATGATGAGCGGCGTCAATTACGAGCGGATCGACGGCACCGGCCTGCATATCAGCCATGGCGAGGCTCGCGAAAACCCTGCGCTGATCGAGGCCGACACGATCGTTCTGTGCGCCGGGCAACTGTCCGAGCGCAGCCTGGCCGACGCGCTCGAGGCGCGCGGCCTCAGCCCGCATGTGATCGGCGGCGCGGATGTGGCCGCCGAGCTTGACGCCAAGCGCGCCATAGATCAGGGCACTCGACTGGCCGCCATTCTCTAGGTCTATTCGACCGTGATCGTGATGACCTGCGACACGACGGGCGGGTCGTGCGGCACATGGTTCTGGTCCCCCAGCACCAATTGCAGCGTGTGCTCGCCCGGCTCCAGGTCAATCGTGGCCTCGGTCTGTCCTCCGCCGAAATGCATGTGGTTGTCATCGGCGGGCAGGCTGGTGGTCAATTCCTCTTCGCCCATTTCGCCTTCACCCAAAGGCGGCCGGTCGATCAGCAGGTGGTGATGCCCGGTGTTTTCCTTGTCCACCCCCGCCGGGGCGACCCCCATGCCGCGCAGGCCAAACACCACGGTCACGGGCGAGGACACGGTTTCCCCGTCCTTGGGCGTCACGAAATATAGCTCGGCATCAGATGCCGTACCGGTATCGGCGGCAAGGGCCAAGGCCCCGGCAATGAAGCCAGAAACGGCCACGGCCTTCAGATTTGCAAGTCTCATCAGATCCTCCCTGCGTTGTCGAACGCCTTTAAAGACTAGCACAGATTGCCCCTGATGCGGACTCGCGGTTTCCGATCCCGGGTCCTGACGGGGAACGCTCAAATACCGCCAGCGTTTCCGCGTCACGAACGATCCAGAACAAAACCCAGATATTGTCGGTCCCGTGCCGCAGTTGTGCCTGAATTTCCGCCGATACCGGATGCTGACAGAATAAAAGGGGTATCGAGTATGGATCGCCTTACGGAAATGGAGGCCTTCGCGACCGTCGTGGACCAGGGCGGGTTCACGGACGCAGCGCGGAAAATGGGGATTTCGAAGTCGGCTGTCTCCAAGCATGTCTCGTCGCTCGAGGCCCGGTTGGGCGCACGTTTGCTGAACCGCACCACGCGCCGCGTCAGCCCGACCGAGATCGGCCTGGCCTATTACGATCGCGCGCTGCGGGTGCTCAACGATGCGGGCGAGGCCGACGCGCTTGTCAGCTCGATGCAATCCGCCCCGTCGGGGCTGTTGCGCATTTCCGTCGCCACGGATTTCGGCGTGAACCACCTCAGCCCCGTTCTTGGCGGTTTTCTTGAAGAATTCCCCGATATCTCGGTGAACATGGTCCTGAACAACCGCTACGTGGAGCTGATCTCCGAAGGGTTCGACATGGCGATCCGCATCGGCGAGCTGGAAGACAGCAGCCTGCGCGCCCGCAAACTGACCGAGACCACCAAGCGCATGATCGCCAGCCCCGCCTACCTTGAAAAACATGGCCGCCCCGGCAAGATCGACGATCTGAACGAACACAAGCTGCTGCACTATTCCAGCCAGGCCAACGGGTCGGTCTGGAAGCTGACCGCGCCTTCGGGCGAAAAGCGGCAGGTTCGCACCGCGGGCGGTTTGTCGGTCAATGACGGCCAATCGCTGCTCAATGCGGCGATCTCGGGTCTCGGGATCGCGTATCTGCCCAGTTTTCTTTACGCTCAGGCCATGCAGGACGGGCTGGTCGAGGATGTCATTCCCGACCTGCCCGTCGAAACGCAAGGCATCTATGCCGTTTACCCGCCGGGGCGCTTCACCCAGCCCAAGGTGCGGGCCTTCATCGACTTCCTCGTTCATGCCTTCAGCGACAAGGGTCCGAACGACTGGTGAGGCTTTCCTCCCGCCATGACTGGCCAACTTGCCCCGGTCGCGCCTGCGCGGGCCGGGGTTTTCCTTTGGCCGGGATGCACATGGGATGTGCGGCGCGGCCTGTTGTCAGCGAGGTGAAACGTGCCACATTGCAGGGGTGACAATGGTTCGAGAGGGATATCCACATGGCTGATCCGACGCTGCTGACGATCTCGGGGTCGCTGCGCAAGGGCGCGTTCAATCGCAAGCTTCTGAAAGAGGCCGTGGCCGCCTTCGGCCCGGCCAAGGTGATCGAGGCCGATCTGAACCTGCCGCTTTACGACGGCGATCTGGAACAGGCCGAGGGCGTGCCGCAAAGCGTGCAAACCCTTGCCGAGCAAGTCAAAAACGCCGATGCCGTGGTCATTTCCTCGCCCGAGTACAACAAGGGGATCACCGGCGTTCTGAAAAACGCGTTCGACTGGATCAGCCGGACCGAGGGGATGCCCTTCAAGAACAAACCCACAGTGGTGATGTCGGCCAATGCGGGGCGCACGGGCGGTGAAACGGGGCAGTTCATGGTGATGAGTTGCCTTGTGCCGCTGCAGGCGCACGTGCTGCCGGGACCGATGCTGTGCATCGCGGCGGCCGGGGACGAGTTCGACGAGAACGACCGGTTGACCAACGACCGCTATCGCAAGGTTCTGGCCGGCAAGATGGAGGCGCTGCGCAGCGCGATTGGCTGATCTAGCCCCCGAAGATTTGTACCGTTCGGCACATTTGGGGGTCCGTTTCGTACGAAACCCGGCAGCCCCAACGGCGGTTTCGTACAAAACCGGCGATCCTGGTACGAAATGCCCTAGTAAGACGCCTCGGGGCGGAACGCCTCGGGGATCCCGTCCACCCCGTCAAGCAGCAGATCGGCCATCACCTGCCCGACCTTGGGCGCCATTCCGAAACCGATCTTGAACCCGCCATTGGCGATGAACTGCCCCGGATAAAGCGGATGCGCGCCGAGCATCGGGGCGCGCGACCGGGTGCGGGGCCGGACCCCGGCCCACCGTTCGACCACCTTTGCAGCGCGCAGGGCGGGCACCGCGGCGCGGGCGCGGGCGATCACGTCGTCAAGCTGCGCATCGGTCGAGGCGGGGTCGTCGTAGTCGCGCTCGGAGGTCGAGCCGATGGCGGTGGTGCCGTCCTCGTGCGGGACGATATGGATCGCGTCGGCGAAAAGCTGCGGCAGGTCGGCGGCGGCATGGGCCAGCACTGCGCCCTGCCCCTTCACCCCGTTGCCCACGGTGCGCGTGTGGCGCGCGGTCAGCTCCTGCAGCCCGGCAACGCCGGTGGCCCAGACCACAGCGCCGGTCTGCGGGCCGTCGGCCACCACCTCGCCACCACGTGCGCGGATCGCGGCGGCCAAGGCGGCGCAGGCGCGGCGCGGGTGCATCCGGGCGGTCAGCGTATCGCGGATCAGCCAGCCGGTCGGCGTGACGGGCGCCCAGTCCTTATCGTCGGCCAGATCATCGGCGCGGATCACCTGCCATTCGGCGTGGCCCTGCCAAAGCTCTCTGGCGCTTTCGGCCCGCGCCCGCGCCAGATCGAGCGCGGCATCGTCGGGCACCGGTTGCAGGCGCCCCGTGCGCGCATAACCGGGCGAGAGGGTCGAGACCTCCTGCACCCCGGCCCAGAACCTTTCGGCCATGATCAGGCTGTCGAACTGGAACGCCTTCTTTTCGTTCCAGTTCTCGGGCACATGCGGGGCAAGCGCACCGACCACCCCGCCCGAGGCTCCGGCCCCCGGCCCGTTCGGGTCGATCACCCGCACCGAGGCGCCGCGCAAGAGGCAGGTCCATGCGACCGACAGCCCGAAAATGCCCGCGCCCATCACCGTCACGTCCGCCACTGCCATTGCCATTCCCCTGTCTGCCCGGCATTGTCGCGCCGGTTATGGCACAGGGCGGCGGCGCTGCCCACAAGACAAAACGCGGATCATGGCAGACGAAAGCGAGCGGGCGGAACTGGAATGGCGCGACGGCGGCGTACCGGTGTCGATCCGGTTCGACGACCCCTATTACAGCCTTGAAAACGGCCTTGCGGAAACGCGGCACGTGTTCCTGTCGGGCAATGACCTGCCCGCGCGGTTCCGTGACGGATTCCACGTCGCCGAACTGGGGTTCGGAACGGGGCTGAACCTGCTGGCCACGCTGGCGGCGTGGCGCGCGGCGGAGGTGCCGGGGGTGCTGCGCTTCACCAGTTTCGAGGCCTACCCGATGGCCCCCGCCGACATGATTGCGGCGCAGGCGGCCTTTCCCAAACTGTCGGAGATCGCGTCGGAGCTTGCCCCGCTTTGGCAGCACGGCACGCGCGACATCCGCCTGCCCGATCTGGAATTTCGCCTGATCGAGGGGGATGCCCGCCAGACGCTGCCGGGTTGGGACGGGGTGGCCGATGCGTGGTATCTGGACGGATTTTCCCCGGCCAAGAACCCCGAGCTTTGGCAAGCCGCGCTGCTGGCCGAGGTTGGCCGGCACACGGCCCCGGGCGGCACGGCGGCGACCTATACCGCCGCCGGGTTCGTGCGGCGCGGGCTGGAGACCGCCGGGTTTGCAGTGACCCGCGTGCCCGGATATGGCCGCAAGAGGCACATGACCCGTGCCGTGAAAGGCCCCGCATGACCCAGCAGAACACCCGCCTTGGCATCGCTCTAATGGTAGCGACCACCTTTGTCTTTGCCGTGCAGGACGGAATCTCGCGCCATCTGGCGGGGGAATACAACGTGCTGATGGTGGTGATGATCCGCTACTGGTTCTTTGCCGCCTTCGTCATCAGCGTCGCGGCCCGCAAGGCCGGTGGGCTGCGCGCGGCGGCGGCGACCGAACAGCCGCTGATGCAGGGCTTTCGTGCGCTGCTGCTGGTCACGGAAATCTGCGTGATGATCTTTGGCTTCACCCTGCTGGGGCTGGTCGAAAGCCACGCGGTCTTTGCCTGTTACCCACTGCTGATCGCGGCGCTGTCGGGCCCGTTCCTGGGCGAAAGCGTGGGCTGGCGGCGGTGGGCCGCGATCGCGGTGGGGTTCGTGGGCGTCATCATCATCCTTGAGCCGGGCTATGGCGTGTTCCAGCCGCAGGCGGTGGTGCCGCTGATGGCGGCGCTGATGTTCGCGCTTTACGGGCTGCTGACGCGCTTCGTGGCGCGCAAGGACGATGCCGCGACCTCGTTCTTCTGGACGGGCACCGTGGGCGCGGTGGCGATGACGGCCGTCGGCGCGTGGTTCTGGGAGCCGATGAGCGCGCCGGACTGGGGCTGGATGGCGGCGCTGTGCGTGACCGGCGCGCTTGGGCATTTCACCCTGATCAAGTGCTACGAGGTGGCCGAGGCCAGTTCGGTGCAGCCCTTTGCCTATCTGCAACTGGTCTTTGCAAGTGCGCTCGGGCTTCTGGTCTTTGGCGAGACCATCCGCCTGAACGTGGCGCTCGGCGCGGCACTGATCGTGGGGGCGGGGCTGTTCACGCTGTGGCGCCAGCGGCAGCGGCAGGCGCGCGAAGCGCGGCGCGGTTAATCCGAGGCCAGGCGCAGCGTATCGCCGACAAGTTCCCGCGAGAACGGCACCGGGTGCGGCGCCCGCCCCAGCCGGGCGCGGTAAACCGGCAGGCTTTCGGCCACGCGCATCACGTAGTTGCGGGTCTCGCGGAAGGGGATGTGCTCGATCCAGTCGATCACGTCCATGTCGCCGGCGCGCGGGTCGCCGCGCTCCTCCATCCAGTCGCGGGGGCGGCCCGGCCCGGCGTTGTAGCCCGCGGCCATCATCACGACATTGCCCTCGAACCGGTCGGCCAGCCCGGCCAGGTAAGCCGACCCCAGCCGCGCGTTGTAGCGCCAGTCGGTCAGCACCCGGCGCCGGCTGTGATCCGAGAGCCCGAGCGCGCGCGCCATGTCGGCGGCGGTGCCGGGCATGAGCTGCATCAGCCCCATCGCCCCCGCGCCGCTGACCACGCGGTGATCGAACTCGCTTTCGCGGCGGGCGATGGCAAGGGCCAGGTCCATCGGCGCGGGCAGGTCCATTTCAGCCATCGGGTGCAGCGCGTAATAGGGCGCTTCCACGACCAGCCCGCGGCGCGCGCCCGCCTTGCCCAGCATCACCTGCAGATGCGGCTGGTCAAGCGCATCGAGCATCGCGCCCATCTGCCCCAGCCCGGTGCGGTCCTGGCTGTCGGCCAGATGGGTGAAGAACCGCTCGGCCAAGTTGAGCTCGCCCGAGGCAAGCGCCAGCACGGCGGCCTTGTAGACAAGGCTGTCGGTGAACCCCGCCTGCCGCCAGTCGGGAAACGCCTCGTCGCCCGCCAGTTTCGGATCGGCGGGCAGACCGGCCTTTTCGGCGGCCAGCAGGCCATAGAAGCTGGTCTGGTGCTCGGCCCCTTGCGCATAGGCGAAGCGGGCGGCCACCTCATCGCCCAGGGCCTCTTGCGCGCGGCCGATCCAGTACCCGGCGCGGCCCAGGGAAATCGGCGTGTCCACCGCGCGGCGGAACCGCTGGAAATGGTCGAGCGCGAGGGCCGGGTCGTCCAGATAGGTCAGCGCGAGGTAGCCCGACAACCATTCCAGGTCGGCGAAGGACGCGCCCTCGACCAGACCGTGCCGCGCAGCGAGCGCGTAGGCCGTCTGCGGCTCGCCGTCGCGCATCTGCGCGCGGGCAAGATAGCGACGCCAGCCCGCCCACCGGCCCGGCTCGCCCAGGCCCGCCTCGGACCGGCTTTGATCGAGGATCACCTTGATCGCGGCGTCGGTGCGGCCCCGGTCGATATGGCGCATGAAGAGCGCGTGGGCCACCAGAGGGTCGTCGCGCAGCGCCTCGGGCACGTCCTGCGCCTCAGTGCGGCCGTCCTGGATCGCGGCGCGCAGCTCGGCCACCTTGCGGCGGTTCTCGGGGACCAGCGGTTTCATCTTGGCCACGTCGCGCAGCCCGCGCCACAGCGCCATGTCGAGCCGGGTGGAATGATGCGCGGCCAGCAGATCGCCATGCGCGGCGATGAAGGCGTCATGCTCGGCATCCGACAGGTCCATCGTGAGC
>JAASSQ010000054.1 GCA_021767845.1 Roseovarius sp.
AGCTGAGCACGCTGACGCTTGCCATCCGCTTGCCCTTGCGCGTGACGTTTGCGCGCGCAAAAAGCGGTCCCTTCACACCGGGTCTGAGGTAATCGACGGTCAGGTTGATCGGCTTGGCCGGAACGTCGGCGAAATCGGGCTGTACCGCGACGGCGGCAGTGGCCTCCATAAAACTCGCGATTATGCCGCCATGGTAGTACTCCATGATCGGGTTCCCGATATGGCGGTCATCAAAGGTCATTTCCGCTTCGGCATGGAGGCTATCCAAGCTTTGGACCTCAAAGTTGAGAAATCGGAAAAACGGCACCCGGGATACGTGGGCATTGACAGTTTGCAAATCCATCACGAGGCTTTCCCTTTGGTCATCGCTTCAAACAGGCTGGTTTCCCCACGCGTCAATGCAAACGAGGCGGTTCCACGGGCGATTTCAGCATTATCATGGCCCTCGAACCAGACGCTGCCGGAATTGAAGGCGATGTGGCGGGTCTGGCGAAAACAATGCGCTTGAACGATGACATCCGCGCGCGAACGAGCAGGGCGCAGGTAATCAACTCTCAGATCAAGAGTGGCCATGGTACTGACGCCTTCGATGGCGACAAAGTTAGCCAATCCAAAGACACTGTCCAGAAGAGCCGTCAGGATACCACCATGGAGCAGCGTTTGTTCCGCATCGACGCAAAAGTCCGGATTGAACGGCATCCGAACGCGAACGCCTTCGGTCGAGACCTCTTCGATCTCAAGCGCCATATGCGTAATCAGACCCTTGCCCCGCGCATTCCACATCTGCGCGATTTGCTCAATCTTCTTTTGGGTGATGTCAGACATGCGATCTTTTCCTTAACGCCCCGTGAAGTTGGGTTTTCGTTTCTCGATGAACGCAGCAACCGCCTCGTGATGGTCTTCGGTCTGATGCATGAGCGCCTGATAAGCCGCCGCAGAATTCAGGTAATCCGGCAGGTCCATCCGTTCGGCATTGCGCATCAGACGCTTGGCGATCCGAACCGCGCGCGGCGGTTTCGCGGCGATGACAGCGGCCCGTTCGCGGGCTCGTGCCATCAATTTTTCATGCGGCACCAGCTCAAGCACCATGCCAAGCTCCAGCGCTTCCTTGGCCTCGACCATGCGCCCTGAGAAGGTCAGATCGGCGGCCTTCTGGTGGCCCAGACGACGCAACAGGAACCAGCTGCCCGCATCGCCCGGAATGATTCCGAGATTCAGAAACACCTCGCCGAACTTTGCTTTCTCCGATGCGATGCGCATGTCGCACATCATGGTCAGGTCACACCCCGCGCCAACCGCCGGGCCATTGACTGCGGCGATGGTCGGAATGTCCATGTTGTAGAGCGCCTGCGGCAGGCGCTGCACCCCGTCGACATAGCTCTGCGCCGCCGCCAGCGGCTCCTTGCGGAACACGCTGTCGGGATCGTTCATTTCCTTGATGTCGCCGCCCGCGCAAAAGGCCGGGTCGGCGCCTGTCAGGATCATCACGCTGACTTGCGGGTCCGCCTGTACCTTGGCGAATGTGTCCAGAAGGGCGGCGATCATGTCGTTGCCGGTGACCGGGTTGCGCCGCTCGGGGTCGTTCAGCGTGACCGTGGCGATCCTGTCGGAAATCTCCAGAAGGACGGGCTTTTTACTCATTCTTGCCATCTCCCCGTTCGCGTTTCTCGAACATCGCGGGGTTGATCATGTCCCGCGCGTCATGACCCATGTGCAGGGTCTCACCGCCGTCTACATAGATGTCCTCGCCGGTAATGAAACCGCCAAGTTTCGAGGCCAGGAAAATGATCGTGCCAGCGATGTCCTCGGCCGCCCCCATCCGGTTCAGCACCGAGCGGTTCAGCTTTTTCCACTGTTCCGGCGGAATCGGATAGCGTCCAAGAGCATCGGTCTTGATCGTGCCGGGCGCGACACAGTTCAGGCGGATGCCGTATTCGCCCCACTCGGCGGCCAGCGTTTTCATCATGCCCGTCACACCGGCGCGGGCGGCGACGGTGTGTGTAAAGCCGGTAAGCGCGGTGCGCGCCGAGATGGCGGTGACAAACACAACCGATCCACCATTGTCGTACATGAAGTGATCCGCCGCTGCCCGAGTCATCTGCCAGGACCCGATCAGGTTGTTGCGGATCACGGCTTCGAAGCCCTTGTTGGTGATATCGCGGGCGGCCGCGATATACTGGCCGCCGGCATTGTTCACCAACACATCCAACTGCCCGTAGTGGTCCTTGATGCGTCCCATCGCGGTTTCGATACTGTCTTCGTCGCGGGTGTCTCCGGGCACGACAAAGGCCTCGCCCCCCGCCGCGCGGATCATCTCAGCGGTCTCCTCCAGCGGCTCTTCGCGGCGCGCAAACAGCGCCAGCCTGGCCCCGCATGAGGCCATTTCAAGCGCCGTTGCCCGGCCCATTCCCGAGCCCGATCCGGTGACAAGGGCCACCTGGCCCGCCATTAGATCTGGCGCGTAACGCGGTGCTTTCTGTTCGCTCATGTTTTCCCCCTCAGTTTTTCAGAAGTTCGCCGGAGATGATCAGCTTGCGCACCTCTTGAGTGCCCGCGCCGACCTCGAGAACGCGGCCGGTCCGGTAAAGCCTGTTCACCTCCGTATCGCGCATGTAGCCCGAACCACCATGGATCTGGACGGCCTTGTCCAGCACGAATGATGTCACCTCGGCGGCCTTGAAGATCGCGGCCGCCGTCAGCTTGTGAATTTCGCCGCGCCCGCCTTCGCCTTCTTCCAGACCTTCGCACATGGCGACTGTTTTCAAAGACAGGCTGCGCGCCGCCTCGATCTGCGTATACATGTCGGCCAACATCGCCTGGACCATCTGGAAATTGGCAATCGGTTTGCCGAATTGCTGGCGTGTCTTGGCGTAGTCGATGGAAATATCCAATGCCCGCTGAGCAATACCCAAGGCATTGAAACAGACGATGGCCCGTTCCAGATCAAGCCCGGACATCGTCACGGCAACGCCGCCATCAAGTTTGCCGACCATGTTTTTTGCGGGCACCCGGCAGTCCTCGAACACCAGTTCGCCGGTGGGCGAGCCGCGGAACCCCATCTTGTTGAGCTTCTGCGCCACCTTGAAACCGGGCGTGTCGGTTTCCACGATAAAGGCGGAAATGCCCTTGGCCCCTTTTTCGGGCGATGTCTTGGCATAGACCAGCACCAGATCGGCAATCGGCCCATTGGTGATATAGATCTTGGCGCCGTTCAGGATGTAGTCGTCGCCATCCTTTTTGGCCGTGGTCCGCATCGAGCCAAGCGCATCAGACCCCGCGCCGGGTTCGGTCAGACCCAGGGCACCCACCAGCGTGCCGTCGCACAGACCTGGCAGGTATTTTCGGCGCAACTCGTCATTGGCGTTGCGATAGATGTTGTTGACGCACAAATTGTCATGGGCCACATGGGTCAGTCCGATCGCGGCAGAGGCCCGCGACAGCTGTTCGGTGATGATGCAGGCCGAGGTGAAATCCAACCCAGCGCCGCCGAATTCCGGCGGCACGTTCAGTCCCAGGTAGCCCATTTCGCCCAGCTTGGGGAAAACCGAAGACGGCAGGTCATCAGTATCGTCCATTTCCGCATTCAAATGGTGAAATTCGGACATGAAGAACTTGCCGGCCTGATCGGCCAGGGCCTGCTGTTCGTCCGTCATGAAATGTGTCGGAAGGTCGATGTCGTTACGCAATTGCTTGTTCATGGTCTTTCCCCCCTCAGGCGCGCAGAAGTTCTTCGGCGATGATGATCTTGCGGACTTCGCTGGTGCCTGCGCCGATCTCCAGAAGCTTGTTGGCGCGGAACAACCGATTGATCTCGGTATCCTGCATGTAACCAGAGCCGCCGTGAATATGGCAGGCCTCGGTCACGGCCTTGTTGAACGCCTCACCCGCATAAAGGCAGGCTGCCGCAGTCAGCTTGTGGATCTCGCCGCGTCCCCCGGCACCTTTTGGCAGGCCGACACAGGCCGCCAGCGCACGATAGCTGAAGGCCCGGGCGGTTTCGACTTCGGTATAGATCTCGGCCAGTTTCGACTGCATCATCTGGAAACTCGAAATCGGTTTGCCAAATTGTTCGCGGATCTTCGCGTATTCCAGACCCAGTTCAAGCGCACGCTCGGCCATGCCCACGCAGACCGAAGCGACCATCGCGCGTTCCAGGTCCAGCCCGCTCATGACAACCGATACGCCGGTGTTTTCGGCACCCACCATGGCTGAGGCCGGTACCCGGCAATCTTCGAACACCAGTTCCCCGGTGGGCGAGCCGCGAAAGCCCATCTTGTCCAGCTTCTGTGCCACCTTGAAGCCGGGGGTGTCTGTCTCGACGATGAACGCAGAAATGCCCTTGGTGCCGAGCGACTTGTCGGTCTTCGCGTATAGCAGGATCACATCGGCAATCGGGCCGTTGGTGATGTAGATCTTGGACCCGTTGATAACGTAGTCGTCGCCATCGCGCCGGGCGGTGGTGGCCATCGACCCAAGCGCATCGGAGCCTGCACCGGGTTCGGTCAGCCCGAGGGCGCCCACCAGTTCACCCGAGCACAACCCCGGCACATATTTCTTGACCTGTTTTTCGGACCCGTTGCGCAGCAGGTTGTTCAGACACAGGTTGTCATGCGCCCCGTGCGACAGGCCCACGGCCGGGTTCCATTTGGAGATCACTTCGGACACCAGCGCCTGGGTGAACTCATTCTGCCCCGAACCGCCCAGCTCCTCGGGCGCGGTGATCCCCAGAAGTCCCAGCTCGCCCATCTGTTTGAACAGATCGTCGGGCCACCATTCTTCTTCATCCATGCGCGCCTGAAGCGGGTGCAGCACCTCGCGCGACACCCGATCCACGTGATCGACGATCTGGCGCTGCTCATCGGTCAGCGAATAGTTTGCCTTGATGGCTTCCAGATCAGCCATGGCAGGTTCATTCTGGCTGTCCATATTTTTTCCTCCCGAAGAATGTCGTCTGCAGTGTTGACCAAAATCAAACACATGTTAGAAAATAGATCAAGGCAAGCTTTTGACGACCTGACGTCGCAAGCAAAGCGGTGAGAAGATCGGGGAGGTTTCGAAAATGGTTGAGAGCGTCGTCCGTTCGCAGGCCCGAGGGCATGAAACACGCATTACGATTTATCGCCCTGACCAGCGTAATGCCCTGAACCGCGAAGTGGCAGAGGGAATCATTGCCGCCATCTTGGCGGCCGAGGCAGACGCCGAATGCCGGGTGATTGTCCTGACCGGCGAGGGTGATCGCGCCTTCTGCGCTGGAGGCGACATCAAGGCGGGTGCCGACGGTGGCCCGTTTATTCAGGATCCGGCCGATCCTGACCATTTTGCAGGCCGGTTGTTCGAAACGATACAGGCCTGCCGGAAACCAACCATCGCTCGGATCAACGGTGTGGCCATGGGCGCGGGCGCGGGCATCATCTGTGCCTGCGATCTGGCGGTTATGGCAGATCATGCCCGGATCGGCACGCCGGAAGTGAAGGTGGGTCTGTTTCCCATGACCATCGTTCCGCCGATGATGCGTGTGCTGCCCCGGCGGAGGCTGATGGAGATGTTCATCACCGGCGTTCCATTGACCGCTGACGAAGCCCTGCGCTTTGATCTGGTCAACTATGTGACAGATAGCGCCGGACTTGACGGCAAGGTTGCGGAACTGGTTGCCCAAACTGCCGCGCAGTCGCCGAGCGCGATTCGGCTGGGAAAATACGCCTGCCACGCGATGGAAGACATGACCTATTCACAGCAGATGCGGTTTGCCGAGACACTTTTGCCGCGAGTTGCGCAGACAGAAGACGCGCGCGAGGGTTTTGCCGCCTTCATAGCAAAGCGCAAGCCTGAATGGACGGGCCGCTAATATGGCGGGGAGGAGAAGAACATGACGGATCGAAAACTGCGCATCGGATGCGCCTCAGGATTCTGGGGTGATACACCCGAAGCGGTCGGCCAATTGGTCTCTCGGGGCGAGATCGACTATCTGGTGTTTGATTATCTGGCCGAGGTGACGATGTCGCTGATGGCGCGGGCAAGAGCCAAGTCACCCGAGGCGGGGTTCGCCCCGGATTTTGTCAAGGCACTGACGCCCTTGCTGGCGGAAATCAAGCGCAAGGGCATCAAGGTAGTGGCCAATGCCGGCGGGGTGAACCCGCGCGGCTGCCGCGACGCGCTGGCCAAGGCAGCCGAGGCGGCGGGTATCGATATCTCGATCGGTGTGGTGCTGGGCGACGACCTGCTGGATCAGGCCGACGAGATTCGCGCCAGCGGCGTGACGGAGATGTTCTCGGGTACTGCATTCCCTGATGAGATCTGGAGCATGAACGCCTATCTGGGTGCCCGCCCCATCGCCACGGCGCTGGATGCCGGGGCCGAGATCGTGATCACCGGGCGCTGCGCCGACAGCGCAGTGGCGCTTGGCCCCCTGATGCACGAGTTTGGCTGGAAGGACGATGATTGGGACAAGCTCAGCCAGGGCTCGCTGGCCGGCCACCTGATCGAATGCGGGCCGCAAGGGACCGGCGGTAATTTCACCGACTGGCAGGACGTGCCGGGGTGGGACGACATGGGCATGCCTATCGTCGAGGTCGCCGGGGACGGCAGCTTTGTCATGACCAAGACCGCCGATACGGGCGGGCTGGTCGTGCCCGGGTCGGTCGGCGAGCAGATGCTCTATGAAATCGGCGATCCGCGGGGCTACCTGTTGCCCGATGTGATTTGCGACTGGTCTGAGGTCACGCTTGAACAGGTCGGCCCTGATCGGGTGTTGGTGAAGGGCGGCAAAGGCCTGGGCCGCACCGGAAGCTACAAGGTGTCGGCGACCCATGCCGATGGCTGGCGTGCGGTCTCCACCCTGACGCTGGCTGCGATTGATGCGCCTGCCAAGGCCGAGCGGGTCGGCGAGGCGATCCTGACGCGCTGCCGCCGGATTTTCCGCGACAAGAACCTGGGCGACTTTCGGCAGGTCAGCGTCGAGGTGCTGGGGGCCGAGGCCGCCTATGGCCCCAATGCGCGTGCGCAAACCCGCGAGGTGGTGCTCAAGATCGGCGCGGTACATGATGACCGCCACGCAATGAACGTCTTTGCCAGCGAGATCGCGCCCATGGCCATTTCCACGGCGCAGGGTCTGACCGGCTTCTTCGCCGGGCGGCCCAAAGTGCAGCCGCTGGTGCGTCTGTTCTCGTTCCTGCAGCTCAAGGCCGACACTCCCGTTGCCGTCGAGGTGGACGGAAAGGAGGTGCCCGTCACCATCGCTGACGAGGCGGTCCGGCTGGATCCGCCTGCTTTGCCGTCGGTGGAAAGCCGGGAAGCCGGTTCCGACGCAGTCAATGTGCGGCTGGTCGATCTGGCCTGGGGCCGCTCCGGCGACAAGGGAGACATCGCCAATATCGCCATCCTGGCGCGCAAGCCGGACTACCTGCCCTATATCCGGTCTGCTCTCACCGAAGAGACGGTGAAAAGCTATTTTGCCCATCTGTGCGAAGGACCGGTAGAGCGGTTCGACTTGCCGGGGAGCCATTCGCTGAACTTCTTGCTGCACGAATCTCTTGGTGGCGGGGGTATCGCGTCGGTAAGGATAGACCCGCAGGGCAAGGGCTTTGCGCAGATGCTGCTCGACATCGAGATACCTGTGCCGACCGATCTAGCCGCGCGCGACGGGCTGACTGCCTCGGGCTCGAGCTGAAAGGACAATTCCATGAGCATTTCAAAACTGCTTGTCGCCAATCGGGGAGAGATCGCAGCGCGCGTCCTGCGCACCGCCAAGGCGCGCGGGGTGGCCACTGCGGTTTTGCGCCATGCCTCCGAGCAGCAGGGGCCGGCCCATCTGATTGCCGACGAGGTTGTGACCATCGAGGGCCCTACGCCCGTCGCCGCCTATCTCGACATTCCTCAGATTGTCGAGGTGGCCCAAAAGATAGGTGCGGACGCGGTGCACCCCGGCTATGGCTTCCTGTCGGAAAACGCCGCCTTCGTGGCCGCTCTGGAAGAAGCGGGTGTGACCTTCGTCGGCCCGACATCCGAGGTCATCGACCTTATGGGCGACAAGGTTCGCGCGCGCGCCTTTGTGGAGGAGCACGGCTTCCCCGTCGCGCCCTCGGCGATCGAGGATGACGACCCCGCAAGTTTCGTCGAACGCTCTCGCGCCGTGGGCTATCCGCTGCTGATCAAGCCCTCGGCGGGTGGCGGCGGCAAGGGGATGCGCGTCGTGCGCGAGGACAAAGCGCTGGAATCCGAAATCGAGACCGCACGCCGCGAAGGCGAGCGCTACTTCGGCGACGGGCGGCTGTTTGTCGAACGCTATATCGAGCGCCCGCGCCACATCGAGGTGCAGGTGATGGGCGACGGGCAGGGCAACGTCGTGCATTTCTGGGAGCGGGAATGCTCAATCCAGCGCCGCTTTCAGAAGATCATCGAGGAGACGCCGTCTCCGGCGCTCAGCCCCGAGCAGCGGCAGGAGATCTGCGACACCGCCGCCGGGATTGCCCGCGCTGTCAACTATCGCGGTGCCGGGACAGTCGAGTTCATCTATGCTCAGGACGGTGCCTTCTATTTCCTGGAAATGAATACCCGCCTCCAGGTCGAACACCCCGTGACCGAGATGGTGACCGGGTTTGATCTTGTCGCCGAACAACTTCGCATCGCGGCGGGTGAGGGGCTGAGCGCCGTCCAGGATGACATTCGTCAGACCGGCCATTCGATCGAACTGCGCATCTGCGCCGAGGATGCAACGGAGGATTTCCGCCCCGCGATCGGGGATATCCTTCTACTGGACGAACCCGAAGGCGAGGGCGTGCGCGTGGACAGCGGTATTCTGGACGGCGGCAAGGTGACGACCGATTTCGACCCGATGCTGTCCAAGCTGATCGTGTACGGGCCGGACCGGGCGGAGGCCATCGCCCGTGCTCGGCACGCGGTGCAAAACTACGTGGTCCTCGGGGTGACGACCAACACCGGCTATCTCGATGCGATCCTGGCCCATCCCGATTTCGCGTCGGGCGATGTCTCGACCGGGTTTCTGGCCGAGCAGGCCGAGACGCTGACTGCATCGGGTGAGGATGTGAACGACCTGCTCATGGCGGTCGCGGCCCTGTCTGACGAACGGCTGGTGGCCGAAGTGATGCAGATACCGGAGGTACACCGCAGAATAGGTGGGTGGAGAAACTGATGCGCAGGATATTTCAGATCGCCGACAATGAGGCCGAATGCTGGCTCACCCATGATGGCAGGAGCTTTATCCTGAACACACCCGACAACGCGCTTTCCTGCCAGTTGGACCCCTCGGGCCGTCCTGGCGGTTATGTGCTGAAGGCGCGGCGGGGTGTGCATGAATTGCGCCTGGCCGTTGGGCCCGAGGCGACATTCGTGCATATGAACGGGCGTACCTTCGAGGTTGGGCGGGTCGATCCCGCCGAACGCCTGGCCGGACGCGATGGCGCTACCGGGGATGATCGTCTGCTGGCGCCGATGCCGGGCGTTGTCGTTTCGGTGGCGGTTAAACCCGGCGACGTCGTTACCGAGGGCCAGCCGCTTCTTGTCATTGAAAGCATGAAGCTTGAAACCACCCTGACCGCGCCCCGCGACGGTGTGATTGCCGAAATGCCGTTTGCCGAGGGTGACAGTTTCGGGCTGAAGGACGTTCTTGCCCAGCTGGCCCCGGAGGAGGAGTGAGAATGCGCCGGATTGAAAGTCAGATCGACACCAATGCCGCCGACTACAAGGCAAACTATGCGGCCATGTCCGAACGGCTGAAGGAGTTTCATGCCCGCCAGAACGCAGCGCGTTTCGAGCGGCCCCAACGCGACATCGACCGCCTGGCCCGGCAGAACAAGCTGGGCGTGCGTGAGCGGCTGGAGCTGCTGCTGGACCCTGGTACGCCATTCCTGGAGTTTTCCACCCTCGCCGCCTGTCGCGAATATGACGGCGCGGTGCCCGGTGCCGCCGTGGTGACGGGCATCGGCATCGTGCAGGGCCGCGAGGTCGCCATTCATGCCAATGACGCCAGCGTCAAGGGCGGTGCCTGGTATCCGCATACTGTGAAGAAGATCGTGCGGCTTTTGGATGTCGCGCTGGAGAACCGCCTGCCGGTCATCCACATCTGCGACAGCGCCGGCGGCTTCCTGCCGCTGCAGCACGGCGTCTTTCCCGACCGGTATCTGGGCGGGCGGGTGTTTCGCAATCAGGTCAAGCTGAGCCAGGCCAACATTCCGCAGGTGGCCATCGTTGGCGGGCATTGCACCGCGGGTGGCGCCTATGTACCGACGCTGAGCGACTACAACATCATCATCGAAGGCACCGGGGCCATTTTCCTTGGGGGGCCACCGCTGGTGAAGGCCGCAACGGGCGAAGAGGTCGGCGTGCAGGAACTTGGCGGGGCGGTCATGCACACCTCGGTCTCGGGCACGGGTGACTATCGCGCCGCAACCGAACAGCACGCCTTTTCACTGGCGCGCGAGATTGTCAGCCAATGGACGCGACCGCCGAAGACGATCATCGAAACCGCCGCCTATGAAGAGCCTTACTACGACCCCAAAGAGCTTTATGGGATCATTCCCAAGGACCGGAAAACCCAGTTCGACATGCGCGAAGTTCTTGCCCGGATCGTGGACGGCTCGCGCTTTCACGAATATCAGCCGGATTACGGCACCACGATGGTCTGCGGCTTTGCCCATATATGGGGCTACAAGGTGGGGATCCTTGCCAACAACGGGGTGCTGTTCAACGACAGCTCGCTCAAGGCCGCGCATTTCATGCAGCTGTGCAACCAGAACCGCACGCCTCTGGTCTTTTTCCAGAACATCACCGGCTACATGGTGGGCCGCGAGTACGAGGAACGCGGCATCGCCAAGGACGGTGCCAAGATGCTGATGGCGCAGGGCGGTTCGGTCGTGCCGAAATTTACCGTGATCGCCAATGCCTCCTACGGGGCCGGCAATTACGGCATGTGCGGGCGAGCCTGGGATGCGCGCACGCTGTTCATGTGGCCCCAGGCCGAAATCGGCGTGATGGGGGCGGATCAGGCCGCCAACACCATGGCCGACGTCAAGATCCGGCAGCTCGAACGCGAAGGTAAGGAACTGACCGAAGAGGAAATTGCCGCGATCCGGGAACCGGTACTGGAGAAATTCCGGCGCGATGTCGAAGCCTATACCTCAACCTCGGAGTTGTGGGACGACGGTCTCCTCGACCCGGCAGATACACGCAACGCGCTTGGCATGTCGATCTCCGCCTCGCTGAATGCACCAATCGACGATCCGCACTACGGAATCTTCCGACTGTGACGGCTTGGGAGCCGGTGCGTCACGCCGCTGTCCGGCTGGGCTCGCTTCTGTTCGAGGGACGACGAACCCTGCGCAGCCCACCGGAGCAATCCGCATTCTGACCAGGCGCAGCTAGTGCATCAGGCCGCCTGCTGTGCCACGCCGCTTGGATAGATACGGTGCCGGAAGTCTCGATCTCCGCAGGGCAAAGGAATGGACGATGCAATTGTCGTGCACATTGGCGCCGCCCGAAGACGCGGCACCAAAGGCATCAGTCGCCTGTCGGGAATTGGTATATGCACCTGACGTCACGGTGTGACGTTGTTGACAGTTCCGGGCACCCGGAGATAAAATCTAACAAGTGGTAGAAAATGGCCTTGCGTGCGTCTCATGGCGGCCAGACCAACCAGGGGAGAGAGAGATGACAGACAAAGCCTATGTTGCAGGCGTTGGGATGGTCCCGTTTCAGAAGCCGGGCAAATCCGAAAGTTACGATGTGATGGCAACGGCAGCCACCCGTTCTGCCCTGGCCGATGCGGGGCTGGACTATGACAAGGTCGAGCAGGCCTATGTTGGCTATGTCTATGGCGACAGCACCTGCGGTCAGCGCGCCTTGTACCAGGTCGGCATGACCGGCATCCCGGTTGTGAACGTGAACAACAACTGCTCGACCGGATCGACCGCCTTGTTCCTGGCCCGCCAGGCCGTCGAAAGCGGCGCGGTGGACTGCGCTCTGGCGCTTGGGTTCGAGCAGATGCAGCCCGGCGCGATCGGCGCGATGTTCCATGATCGGGTCAGCCCATTTGCGGCGTTCGATGAGGAAACCGACGATCTGGTCGGCAACCCGGACATCCCGCTGGCGCTTCGGTATTTCGGCGGTGCGGGCAAGGCGCATATGGAGGAGTTCGGCACACCGCTGGAAACTTTCGCGAAAATCCGCGCCAAGGCCAGTCGGCATGCGGCCAAAAACCCGGTGGCCCTGTTCCGGCAGGAAGTGACGCCCGAAGATGTCATGGCCACGCAGGTCGTCTGGCCCGGCGTCATGACCAAGCTGATGGCCTGCCCGCCGACCTGTGGCGCAGCTGCGGCAATCATCTGTTCCAAGGCCTTTGCCGACAAGCACGGCCTCGACAGCTCAGTGCGGATTTCGGCGCAGGCCATGACAACGGACGGCCCGGAAACCTTCGATGCGCATGACATGCGCGAGGTTGTCGGCTTTTCGATGGCCAAAAACGCTGCCGATCAGGTCTACGAGGCCGCTGGTATCGGACCGGAAGATGTGGATGTCGTCGAACTGCACGACTGTTTCGCCCATAACGAGCTGATCACCTACGAGGCGCTCGGCCTGTGCGGTCGCGGCGAGGCGGCGAAATTCGTTGACGATGGCGACAATACATATGGCGGGAAATACGTGACCAACCCGTCGGGCGGTCTTTTGTCCAAGGGCCATCCGCTCGGGGCAACCGGGCTTGCGCAATGCACCGAACTTGTGCAGCAGCTTCGCGGCCAGGCCGATGCGCGCCAGGTCGAGGGCGCGCGCCTGGCGCTCCAGCACAACCTGGGCCTCGGCGGGGCCTGTGTGACCACGCTTTATGAAAAAGCCTGACAGCGCCATTCGGGAGAATAGACCATGACTGACAAGCTCGACGGGCGCGTGGCGCTGGTCTCCGGGTCCGGCCGGGGCATCGGACGAGAAATCGCGCTCAAGCTGGCCTCGGAAGGCGCCCGCGTGGTGGTGAACGATCTGGACGCCGATCCGGCCAATGAAACCGCTGAAGCAATTCGCTCAGCCGGTGGAGAGGCTGAGGTCTGCTCCGGCAGCGTGACCGAGGATGGTTTCGCGGAGCGGTTTATCAAAACGGGCGTCGACAGCTTTGGCGGGCTGGACATCATCGTGAACAACGCCGGCTATACCTGGGACAGCGTGGTTCAGAAGATGACCGACGAACAGTGGCAGGCAATCATCGACGTTCACCTGACCGCTCCCTTCAAGATCCTGCGCGCCGCCCAACCGGTGATCAGCGCGAAGGCCAAGGAAGAGGCCGCCGCAGGGCAGGAAGTCTTTCGCAAGGTGGTGAATATCTCGTCCATCGCGGGGACGGGCGGCAATGCTGGTCAGATCAACTATTCCGCCGCCAAGGCCGGTATCCTGGGGGTCACACGGACAATGGCCAAGGAATGGGGCCGCTATAAGGTCAACGTCAACGCCGTCGCCTTCGGCCCGATTCGCACCCGCTTGACCGAAGGCAGCGCGGATGGCGACAGCACGATCAAGGTCGAAGAAAAAGAGATCAAGGTCGGCGTGAATCCCGATCTCCTGTCCCAGATGGAGCGCATGATCCCGCTGGGCCGGGTCGGCACTCCGGAAGAAGCTGCCGGTGCCGTCTATCTGTTCTGTGCGCCGGAATCGAACTTCATTTCAGGCCAGCACGTCATCTGCGGTGGCGGTTTCGTGATCTAAGGCATTTGCCCGGACCCGATGACGGGGTCCGGGCAAGCACATTAATGTCTGGGCG
>JAASSQ010000294.1 GCA_021767845.1 Roseovarius sp.
GTGAAACGCTGGACTATCGCGGGCTGGGCACGGTCGAATTTCTGGTCGCGGGGGACGAATATTTCTTTCTTGAGGTGAACCCGCGCATTCAGGTGGAACATCCCGTCACCGAAGCGATCACCGGGCTGGATCTTGTGGCGCTTCACCTGCGCATTGCCGAAGGCGCGGGCCTTGGCCTGGTGCAGGACGATCTGACGATCAACGGCCACGCGGTCGAGGCGCGGCTTTACGCCGAAGATCCGGCGATGCAATTCGCCCCGTCGACGGGTACGCTCACCACGCTCAGCCTGCCATCGGGCCTGCGTATCGACAGCGGCGTCGAGGAAGGCGATGCCGTCACTCCCTACTACGACCCGATGATCGCCAAGCTGATCGTGCACGCGCCCGACCGGGAAACCGCATTGGCACGTCTGGCCACGGCGCTTGATCATGTCGCGGTCGAAGGTGTCGAAACCAATCGCGCCTTTTTGACGGCGCTGGCGCGAAACCATGAATTCGAACGGATGCAGGTGCATACCCGCTGGATCGACGGCAGGCTGGATGAGCTGACACAGGCACCCGGCCTGACCCGCCCCGATCTGTGGAAAGCAACCGCTGCCATTCTCTTCGTGACCCAGTCGCGCAGCGACACAAACGCCAATCCCTGGACCAACCGTGATGCCTTTACCGGCTGGCGGCTTGGACTGGGCGGCGATGCGATGGAAGCGGGGCAGCGCGTGACGCTTACCGATTCTGACGAGGTATCCGAGGAATTGCGCGTCAGTCCTGTCAAACCGGGTGCCAGATACACCGTCTATTCGGAAAACGGCGAGGCGCTGACACTGTCGGCACGCGAAATCACGCCGGGCCGTTGGCGCCTGAACGAGGGCGACACTGTCCACCTGATCGAGGCACGTCTGCATGCCGGCGTGATCGAACTGGGCACGCCCGAAGGCCGCCTGGTCTTCCGCCCCGCCGCGCCCCTTGCCTTTGCCGGCGGCGATGCCGCGGCGGATCGCGCCGTGACCTCTCCGCTGACCGGCATGATTGTCGAAATCAAGGTCTCCGATGGTCAGAGCGTGGCCGAAGGCGACGTGGTCGCGGTCATGGAATCCATGAAACTCGAAATCTCGATCCGGGCGGCCGCGGCCGGGATCGCCAGCAATATATCCGTCTCGAATGGGGACATGGTCGATCGCGGCCAGGTCATCGCCGAGATCCTGCCATCCGAGGAGTGATGAAATGAGCGACTTTCCCAAATTCGTAGAATTTCGTGAAGAAGGCCCGCGTGAGGGTTTTCAGATCGAAAAGAAGATTTACCCGATCGAAGAGCGGATCGAACTGATCGACATGCTCAGCGAAACCGGCTTGAAACGCATTCAGGTCGGCAGCTTTGTCAGCCCGAAATACGTTCCTCAGATGGCGGACACCGGCGAGTTGTTCCAGCGTATCAAGCGCAAACCGGGCGTGAACTACACATCGCTGTGGCTGAACGACAAAGGGTTTCGCAAGGCCCTGACCGCGCATGAGGTCGATATCGACCCGCGTCTGCTGTTCTATCCTTCCGAAGCATTCGCCCAATCGAACAACAATTGTTCCTCGGCCGAGATGCGGGAAAAACAACGTGACTGGGTCCGTCTTTACAAGGAAGAGGGATATACCGTCGACGCGGCCTATGTGATGACCGCCTTCGGCTGCAACCTCGAGGGCCCCATCCCCCAAGAACGCATCTTGGACGATTTCCGCTTTATCCTTCAGCTATGCGAAGAAGAGAACATCCCCGTGCCGATCCTCGTGGTCGCCGACACCATGGGTTGGGGAAACCCCGAGGCGGTCAAACGGATGATCGGCGCCCTGCGCGAATTGGCGCCCGAGGCGCGCATCGGTATGCACATCCATGACACACGTGGGCTGGGGATCGCCAACGTTTATGCGGCCCTGTCGATGGGCGTGGACATGTTCGAAAGCTCCGTCGCCGGTCTTGGCGGCTGTCCTTTCGCGGGCCACGGCCACGCGCGCGCCGCAGGAAATGTCTGCACCGAGGATGCAGTGTTCCTGTGTCACGAGCTCGGCATCGAAACCGGCATTGATCTGGACAAGCTGATCGCAGCGGCGGTCAAAGCAGAAGAGATCATCGGTGTGCCGCTCATGGGCCGGGTCATGCACACCGGCGGGTTGGACAAATACCGCAAGTCACGCTGAGGGAGCAAGAAGATGACAAAAGCACTTGACGGAAAGGTCGTTCTGGTCACCGGGGCCGGCGGTGGGATCGGGCGTGATATCGCCTTGATGGCAGCTACCGAAGGCGCCGCCGTGGTGGTCAATGATCTGGGCGCATCCCTGAAAGGCACCGGTCAGACAGAAACTGCGGCGCAGAAAGTCGTCGAAGAGATCAGGGCCGCTGGGGGCGATGCCATTGCCGATGGCGGCTCTGTCACCGATCCCGATGCCGCGCGCGCGATGATCGAAGCCGGGGTCAAGGAATTCGGTCGCATCGACGCGGTGGTAAACAACGCCGGCATTCTGCGCGACGGTTACTTCCACAAGATGACCTATGAGGATTTCGACGCGGTGGTGAAGGTCCATCTTTATGGTGCCTTCAATACCAGCCGCGCGGCCGCCGACTATTTCCGCGAACAGGAAAGCGGCGCGCTCGTGCACATGACCTCGACCTCGGGGCTGATCGGCAATCTGGCGCAGGCGAATTATTCGGCGGCAAAGCTGGGCATCGCGGCCTTCTCGAAATCGGTAGCGCTCGACCTGAAACGCTGGAACGTGCGGTCAAACTGCATCGCGCCCTTCGCCTGGAGCCGGATGATATCGTCGATCAAGACCGACACGGAGGAACAGAAGGCGCGGGTCGAGAAGGTCAAGAAGATGACCCCCGCCAAGGTCGCGCCGATGGCCTGTTACCTGATGAGCGACCGCGCGGCGGATGTGTCGGGGCAAATCTTTGCAGTGCGGATGAACGAGATATTCCTGTTCAACCAGCCCCGCCCGCTCCGGTCCGTCCACTCCGGTGACGGCTGGACCGCCGATGAAATCGCCGAGCGCGCCATTCCCGCGCTCAAATCGCAATTCACACCGCTCGAAGTTTCGGCGGATGTCTTTTCGTGGGATCCGGTCTAATGGGAAAACGCAAAGAAAAAATCAGCTCCGACATTGCCTGGAGCACCCCCGACAAGATCTGCGTGCGCGGGCTCGACTTGCCGAACGAAATCCTCGGCCACATGAACCTGGGCGATCTGGCCTTTCTGCAATTGACGGGCCGCAAGGCCACGCTCGAGGAAAGCCGCGTCTTCAACGCCATCATCATCACCCTTGTCGAACATGGCATCACGCCATCGGCCCTGGCGGCGCGGATGACCTATATGGGGGCGCCGGAATCGCTTCAGGCGGCTGTGGCGGCTGGCTTGTGTGGGCTGGGCACCGTCTTTGTCGGTTCTATGGAAGGTGCCTCGAAAATGCTTTACGAGGCACTGCCACAGGACAA
>JAASSQ010000055.1 GCA_021767845.1 Roseovarius sp.
ACGGTGTCTGCGCCGCGCGGCACCGGCGCGCCGGTATAGATCCGCATGGCAACGCCCGGCGGCAGGTCGGTCATTTCATCGCCCGCCGCGCAGGTGCCCGCTACCGAAAGCCACCCATCGCGGCGCAAATCCGCATGGCGCAGCGCATAACCATCCATCCCGGAATTGTCGAAGCGCGGCATGTCCGCCCCGGCCGTCACCGGCTCTGCCAGAACCCGGCCGCGCGCCGCGTGCAACGGCACGACCTCGGTTTCGGCAACCGGCGCGGTCTGTGAAAGCGCGGCGGCGACGGCATCACGCACCGACGCCAACTCATCGACCACGCGATCGCAATCGCATGACGTGGCCTCGATCTTGTCAAAGACGGTCATTCCGCGGCCCTCTTTTCGTTGTGGCCATGCGCGATGGTGCAGTCCAGATCGCGCAGCAGGCCATCCTTGAGCCCGTAGATCAGCCCATGCACGGCAATCGCCTCGCCACGCGCCCAGGCCCTTTGCAGGATCGGGGTTTCGGCCACGCGAAGAACGCCCTCGACCACGTTGAGTTCGGCAAGCTTGTCCCGTCGCGCCTCGGCCGTGTCGGCCTGCGCCAGATCAACGCTGTATTGCCGCGCCAGCCGGCGGATGGGCTCCAACCAGTGATCGGCCAGACCGTGCGGCAAATCCTCGGTCGCTGCCTTCACACCGCCGCAGCCATAATGGCCGCACACGATGATCTCGCGGATCCTGAGCGCATCGACCGCGAATTCCAAGGCGCTGAGCAGGTTCATGTCCGAAGAATGCACCACGTTGGCCACGTTGCGGTGAACGAAAATCTCGCCGGGGTCGAGCCCTGCGATCACATTGGCGGGCACCCGGCTGTCCGAACAGCCGATCCAGAAGAACTCGGGCGATTGCCGTGTCGCCAGCCGTGCGAAATAGCCCGGTTCCCGCGCCTCGCGGTCGTGCGACCAGTCCCGGTTGCGACGAAGCAGATCCGTCAGCATGTCAAACCTCCGTCCGGTGAAAGGTGCGGCGCACCATCGCGGTCAGGCCGCCCGCCCGAGATCGAGCCCGACGATGTCGGCCTGGTCGATGAGCGTCTCGACGAAAGCCTGAGCCGCGCGCGCCCAGTTGGCTTTCTCGCAGGCCGCCTCCAGCCTTGGCCGAACCGCCTCGAAAGGAAGAACATCACCCTCGGCGCGGGCATCCATCCGCAGGATGTGAAAGCCGAAGCGCGTATCGACCAGCGTCGCATGGATCTCGCCCACCGGGGCGATGTCCATCGCCGCTTCGAATTCCGGCACGGTGTCACCGCTGCTGATCTGGCCCAACTGCCCCCCGACATTGCGCGAATCGCAGGCGCTTTCGCGCTCGGCGATCTCGGCAAACCGGCGCGGTGCATCCAGCACCTCGCTCAAGGCCCTTTGCGCCCTCTGGCGGGCGCTGCCCCGTTGTGCGGTATCATCGGGTGTCGCGGCGAACAGGATATGCGCGGGCTGGTAGAGCGTCGGCGCACGAAAGCGCGAGGGGTCGCGGTCATAAAGCCTGCGCAAATCGGCCGCGGACACCGGGGCGGGGTCGATGCAACGGACCATGAGCTCCCGGATGCACGCCTCTTCATCGGTCTCGATCTTGCCCGGCGCGATCTCTTCGGGCTGCGCGGTGATGCCGACGTGCCGGGCCTCTTCCAGCAGCAGGTGCCGGATCGCCAGCGCCCGTGCCGCACGGCGCCACGCCAGCCCCGGCTTGCCTTGCGGCGCGGGGTGGTTCTGGGCTTCTGCCGCGATGGACGCGGCAGAAAGGGTCGTTCCGTTGACGACGATCTCGGGGAAAAGCGGCTTGGTCATCGGATCACTCCGCCGGGGTCTTCACGTCGCGCACGTTGCGCGCGGGCAACGGACGGGAGCGGCGCGACCGTACGATCTGATAGCCGGACCGGGTCAGCAGATAGCGAAACGGCGCCGCGATCCCGGACACGATATGAACAAGCCGCGTGAACGGGAACAGCAGGAAGATCGTCAGCCCCAGGAACAGGTGCAGCTTGAAGATGAAGGCGACATCCTGGATGTAGCTGGCGGCCTGCCCGTCGAAGGTGAAGATCCCCAAGGCCCACGACATGAACTTGGTCATCTCGTGCCCGTCGAGATGCTGAACCGACACGAAGATCGTTCCCAGCCCAAGCACAAGCTGCACCAAGAGCAGGCCGAGGATGCCGATATCGGCAAAGCTCGACGTGCGGCGGATGCGCGGATCGGTCCAGCGGCGGTGAAACAGCATCGCGCCGCCCACCAATGCCATGACCCCGGCAATGCCCCCGGCGACGACCGCCAGAATCTGCTTGGCCCCATGGCTGATGCCAAGCGCGTCGAACACCCAGATCGGCGTCAGAAGCCCGACGAAATGCCCGACGAAGATGACAAGGATGCCGACATGGAACAGCACCGACCCGACGATCAGCTGCTTGCGCCGCAAGAGCTGGCTGGAGCTGGATTTCCAGGTAAAGGGCTCGGTTTCATAACGCGCGATGGACCCGAAGATCATCACCGACAGCGCGATATAGGGAAAAATCCCGAAGAGGAAATTGTGCATCTGAGCCTCCATCACTCAGTCGCGTGGGGCGCATGGCCCGGGGCGGGGTTAACAGGTGTATCCATCTTGGCCAGCATGTCGCGCACTTGCGGGCAGCCGCCGTTGGGGTCGGGCCCGAAGGTGACCTCGGTTTCCTCCCAGACGGCATCGAGCGCCTCGAGATCCGCAGGATCGTCCTCGGGCTGGTCCAGCAACTCGGCAAGGGCCTCGGAGTCGGCTGTCACGCCTGCGATCTGCAAGAGGCCGGCGAACACGGCACCATAGGGACTTTCGCGACGGACAAGCCGATCGCGAAGCGCCGCAAGGATATGGGCCGCGTCCGCCAGCGTTTCCCGGACTTCTGCGAAGGGACGCGTCGCCAGGAATTCCAACAGGACCGGCAGGTGATCCGGCAGTTCCGAGGTGGCGGGTTCGAACCCCGCCTCTCGATACATCTCGACGAGGCTGACCAT
The DNA here is from genome assembly GCA_021767845.1 of Roseovarius sp. Lineage (GTDB taxonomy): Bacteria > Pseudomonadota > Alphaproteobacteria > Rhodobacterales > Rhodobacteraceae > Roseovarius. The sequence continues at coordinate 3,023 of JAASSQ010000055.1, forward strand.
TGCACCGCCCCGGTCCCGGCTTTCGCCGTGGACATGCTCGAACAGGTTCAGGGACAGCGTCCGCGACCGGTCGAACAGCCCGACATAGGTTTCCTGCACGTCGAAGATATCGCCATGTTGCAGCGTCTCGACCAGCGGACGCAGTTCGCGCCGCGCGGCGGCGGTGATCCGGCTGTCTGCGGCCAGCACGGCCGCGATTTCCGGCATCGCTTGCTGAAGCTCCTCGGTCGGGTAGCTGAGCAGGAGCGAGATGGCTTTAAGGCTACGGTCGATCATGACATCGCCTCCGGCATTTTCAGGGGTTTGCGCTTGCCGCCGAACAGCGAGCCTTTGGAAATCCCGCTGGAACAGCCATTGCCATCGGTGAACCCGCAACCGCCGCGCAGATCATAGGCTTCTTCCACCTGTTCGCGGTGCGTGGTTGGGATCACGAAACGGTCCTCGTAATCGGCCAGGGCCATGATCTTGTACATATCCTCGATCACCCGGCCACTCAGCCCAACACGTGCCGCGATCGCCTCGTCGATGACGCCATCGACGGTTTTGGCGCGCATGTAGGTCCGCATCGCCGACATCCGCTCAAGCGCCTGAACGACGGGTTCCTCGTCGCCGGCCGTCAGCATGTTGGCGAGGTATCGCACCGGGATCCGCAGCGACCGCACATCGGGCATGTCGCCGTCATGGCCGATCTTGCCGGCCTCGGCCGCGTTCTGGATCGGGCTGAGCGGCGGGATATACCAGACCATCGGCAGCGTGCGGTATTCGGGGTGCAGCGGGAAGGCGACCTTCCACTCCATCGCCATTTTCCAGATCGGGCTTTCCTGCGCGGCCTTGATCCAATCCTCGGGGATGCCGTCGGCCCGCGCGGTTTCGATCACCACCGGGTCGTTGGGATCGAGGAACACATCAAGCTGTGCGTCGTATAGATCCTGTTCGTCCGCCGCGTTGGCCGCCGTCTCGATCTTGTCGGCATCATACAGCATGACACCCAGATACCGGATGCGGCCCACGCAGGTTTCCGAACAGACGGTCGGGTTGCCGCTTTCGATCCGGGGATAGCACAGGGTGCATTTCTCGGATTTGCCGCTTTCCCAGTTGTAATAGATCTTCTTGTAGGGGCAGCCCGAGACGCACATCCGCCAGCCCCGGCATTTTTCCTGGTCGATCAGGACGATGCCGTCCTCTTCACGCTTGTAGATCGCACCAGACGGACACGACGCGGCACAGGTCGGGTTCAGGCAGTGTTCGCACAGCCGCGGCAGGTACATCATGAAGGTGTTTTCGTATTCCCCGTAGATGTCCTTCTGCACGCCTTCGAAGTTGTAATCCTGCGACCGCTTCGAGAACTCGCCGCCCAGGATTTCTTCCCAGTTCGGGCCGTGCTCGATCTTCTCCATCCGCTCGCCCGACACCTTGGAGCGCGGACGCGCGGTCGGAAAGGCCTCCATCTCGGGGGCCGATTTCAGGTGGTCGTAGTCAAAGTCGAACGGCTCGTAGTAGTCGTCGATCTCGGGCAGGTCGGGGTTGCCGAACATGTTGGCCAGGATGCGCCACTTGGACCCCTGCTTGGGTTGCAGCTTGCCGGATTTCGTCCGCTCCCAGCCACCGTTCCAACGCTTCTGGTTTTCCCAGTCCTTGGGATAGCCCACGCCGGGCTTGGTCTCGACATTGTTGAACCACGCGTATTCAACGCCGTCGCGGCTGGTCCAGACATTCTTGCAGGTGACCGAGCAGGTGTGGCACCCGATGCATTTATCCAGGTTCAGCACCATGCCGATTTGTGCACGTACTCTCATTCTGCGGCCTCCTTCGCGGTCGCTTCACGGTCGAGCCAATCGACCTTCTTCATTTTTCTGACAACGACGAACTCGTCGCGGTTTGCCCCCACGGTTCCGTAGTAGTTGAAGCCGTAGGATTGCTGCGCGTAGCCGCCGATCATGTGGGTGGGTTTCAGCACCGCGCGCGTGACCGAGTTATGGATGCCGCCACGCTTGCCGGTCTTCTCGGACCCCGGCGTGTTCACGATCTTTTCCTGCGCGTGATACATGAAGACGGTGCCTTCGCGCATACGCTGGCTGACCACCGCGCGGGCCGTCAGCGCCCCGTTGACGTTATACGCCTCGATCCAGTCGTTATCCTCGATCCCGGCCTTCCTGGCATCGACCTCGGAAAGCCAGACCACCGGTCCGCCCCTGTTCAGAGTCAGCATCAGCAGGTTGTCGGAATAGGTCGAGTGGATGCCCCATTTCTGGTGCGGCGTGATGAAGTTCAGCACGAGGCTGTCGCCTTCATCCTGCACACCCTTGGTAATGGTCTTGAGGTCCACCGGCGGGCGGTAGCCGACAAAGCTTTCTCCGAAGGCGCGCATCCACAGATGGTCCTGGTAAAGCTGCTGACGGCCGGTCAGCGTGCGCCACGGGATCAACTCATGCACGTTGGTGTAGCCCGCGTTGTAGCACACCTCCTCGCTTTCGATGCCCGACCAGGTGGGCGAGCTGATGATCTTGCGCGGCTGCGCGGCGATGTCGTGGAACCGGATCTTGACGTGCTCCTGCCCCTCGGCCAGGTGCTCGTGCTTCCGCCCGGTTGCCTTGCCAAGCTGTTCCCAGGCCTTCACGGCAACTTCGCCGTTGGTCTCGGGCGCCAGCATCAGGATGACCTCGGTGGCGTCGATATCGGTTTCGATCTTGGCAAGGCCCTTGTTGGCCCCGTCGGCATGCACGCCGTTCAGGTCGCGCAGATGCGCCACCTCGGTCTTGGTGTCCCACGCGATACCCTTGCCGCCATTGCCGACCTTGTCCATCAGCGGGCCAAGCGCAGTGAACCGGTCGTAGATCGCCGCGTAGTCCCGTTCGACCGGCACGTAGTTCGGCGCGGTCTTTCCGGGGATCAGGTCACATTCGCCCTTCTTCCAGTCCCTGACCTGGTCCTGGGCGATTTCCGCCGGCGTGTCGTGCAGGATCGGCAGCGCGACCACGTCGGTTTCCTGGCCAAGATAGCCGGGTACGATCTCTTGGAACTTCCTGGCGATGGACTTGAAGATCTCCCAGTCCGACTTCGATTCATACGCCGGGTCCACAGCCGCCTGAAGCGGGTGGATGAACGGGTGCATGTCCGAGGTATTCAGGTCGTTCTTCTCGTACCAGCTGGCTGTCGGCAGGACGATATCGGAATAGACCGCCGTGGTGGACATGCGGAAATCGATCGTCACCAGCAGGTCCAGTTTGCCCTCGGGCGCGGTGTCGTGCCACTTGGCCTCGACCGGTTTCTGGCCGCCTTCCTCGCCCAGGTCCTTGCCCATGACGCCATTGTCGGTGCCCAACAGGTGCTTGAGGAAATACTCGTGCCCCTTGCCGGAACTGCCCAGAAGGTTCGAGCGCCACACGAACAGGTTGCGCGGCCAGTTTTCCGGCGCATCCGGGTCTTCGCAGGACATCTCCAGCTCGCCGGATTTCAGCTTGTCGGCGATATAGTCGCGCGGCTCCTGCCCCGCTGCCTTCGCGGCCTTGGCCACCTCCAGCGGATTTTGCTTCAGCTGCGGCGCAGACGGCAGCCAGCCCATCCGCTCGGCGCGGATGTTGTAGTCGATCATGCTGACGTTCCAATCGCCCTCGGGCGCGGTGGGCGAGAGGATCTCGTCCGCCGTCAGCGTCTCGTAGCGCCACTGGTCGGTATGGGCATACCACGCCGAGGTGGAGTTCATGTGCCGCGGCGGGCGCCCCCAATCCAGCCCGAAGGCAAGCGGCAGCCAGCCGGTCTGCGGGCGCAGTTTTTCCTGTCCGACATAGTGGCTCCAGCCGCCACCGGACTGTCCGACGCAACCACACATCACCAGCATGTTGATGATGCCGCGATAGTTCATGTCCATGTGGTACCAGTGGTTCAGACCGGCCCCCAGGATGACCATCGACTTGCCGCGCGTCTTCTCGGCGTTCAGCGCGAATTCACGCGCGACGGTCGCGATCTTGTCGGCCGGAACGCCGGTGATCTTCTCGGCCCATTTCGGGGTATAGGGCAGGTCGGCGTCGTAGTCCGAGGCTACCCAATCGCCGCCAAGGCCTCGGTCGAGGCCATAGTTGGCGCAGAACAGGTCGAAGACGGTGGCAACCTTCGCCTCGCCCTCCGCCAGCTTGACGGACTTGACGGGGATGTTGCGGGTCAGAACCTCGGGGTGATCGCACTTGACGAAATTTTCGGTCGCTACACCGCCGAAATAGGGAAAATCCACGCCGACCACATCATCGTGATCCTCGTCCAGGATCAGCGACATCTTCAGATCGGTTTCAGCCCCGTTGGCGCGTTCCTCGAGGTTCCATTCGCCGTCCTCGCCCCAGCGATAGCCGATCGAGCCGTTGGGCGCGACGAAGCTGCCGGACTTGGCGTCGAAACCGACGGTCTTCCATTCGGGGTTGTTGTCCTCGCCCAGCTTGTCCGAGAAATCATCGGCACGCAGAAGGCGGCCCGGCACAAGCTGGCCGTCCTTTTCCTCCAGCTTCACCAGCATCGGCATGTCGGAATACTTGCGGCAGTAATCCTCGAAATACTCCGCCTGCCGGTCGAGATGGAATTCCCGCAGGATGACGTGCCCCATCGCCATCGCGAGGGCCGCGTCGGTGCCCTGCTGCGGCGCCAGCCAGATGTCGCCGAATTTCGACGCCTCGGAATAGTCCGGGCAGATCACGGCCGACTTGGTGCCGCGATACCGCGCCTCGGTATAGAAATGCGCGTCCGGCGTCCGGGTCTGGGGCACGTTCGAACCCCAGATCAGCAGGAAGCCCGCATTGTACCAGTCGGCCGATTCCGGCACGTCGGTCTGTTCGCCCCATGTCATCGGCGAGGCCGGCGGCAAGTCGCAATACCAGTCGTAGAAGGACATGCAGGTGCCCCCCAGCAGGCTGAGATAGCGCGAGCCGGCGGCATAACTGACCATCGACATCGCGGGGATCGGCGAGAAGCCGAACACCCGGTCGGGGCCATAGGTCCTGGCGGTGTAGGCGTTCGCAGCCGCCGTGATCTCGGTCGCCTCGTCCCAGGAGGCCCGGACGAACCCGCCCTTGCCTCGGCTTTCCACATAGGTCGCGCGCAGGATCGGATCGTTCTGCAGCTTGGTCCAGGCGTCGATCGGGCTCATGGTGCGACGCATGTCGCGCCAGATCTTCATCAGCTTGCCCCGCACCAGCGGGTTCTTCACCCGATTGGCGCTATAGAGATACCAGCTGTAGCTGGCGCCGCGGGCGCAGCCGCGCGGTTCGTGGTTGGGCAGATCGGCTCGGGTCCGGGGATAATCGGTCTGCTGGGTTTCCCAGGTGACGATCCCGGACTTGACGTAGATTTTCCAGCTGCACGACCCGGTGCAGTTCACCCCGTGGGTCGAGCGGACGACCTTGTCGTGCCGCCAGCGGTTTCTGTAGGTGTCCTCCCAATCACGGCTTTCGCGCGTGACCTGGCCGTGACCGTTGGCGAACGTCTCCAGTTCCTTGGACTGGAGGAAGTTCATTCTATCGAGCAGATGGCTCATGGATATCTCCTTTAATTGGCGGTCTGGCCGGCCGGTGCGCGACCGTGCTCGATGTCGTGAAGAAGGCCACCCTTGCGCGTGTAGACCGCGAAGGTGATCAGCGCGCAGATGACGTAGAAGATCAGGAAGGCCCAAAGCGCGGCAGCTGGCCCGCCAGTGACGGCAATCGACGTGCCGTAGCTTTTGGGAATGAAGAACGCCCCATAGGCGGCGATGGCCGAGGTGAACGCAATGATGGACGACGCTTCGCGCTCGGATTGCTTGCGCGCGGCATCGGCATCCTGGCCGGGATTCAGGCGGGCGACCTCGCGCCGCATGATCACCGGGATCATCTGGAAGGTCGATGCATTGCCCACGCCGGTCAGGAAGAACAGCGCCATGAAGCAGGCGAAGAAGCCCCAGAAGTTGCCCGCGCTGTCGCCAAGGGGCAGGAATTGCAGCACGCCGTAGACGGCCACGATCATCCCCACGAAGGTCCAGAAGGTCACGCGCCCGCCGCCCCATTTGTCGGAAATCCATCCCGTGGCCGCACGGCTCAGGGCGCCGACAAGCGGGCCGAGAAAGGCCAGGTGCAGCATGTCGAGCTCGGGAAACTGGGTTTTCATCAGCAGCGGAAAGCCTGCGGCATAACCGATGAAGCTGCCGAAGGTGCCGGTATAGAGGATGCACATGATCCAGTTCTGACGCCGCTTCAGGATCTGAAGCTGATCGGACAGAGAGGCCTTGGCATCGGCGATGTCATCCATGCCGAACCACGCCGCCACGGTCGCGATCAGAAGGAACGGCACCCACACGAAGCCGGCGTTCTGCAGCCAGATGCGCCCGCCGTCCGACAATTCCTGCGGTTCGCCCCCCAAGGCGCCGAACACGCCCGTGGTGATGACCACCGGAACCAGGAACTGCATGACCGACACGCCCAGGTTGCCCAAACCGGCATTCAGGGCCAGCGCGTTGCCCTTCTGGGCGCGCGGATAGAAATAGGCGATATTGGCCATGGACGAGGCGAAGTTGCCGCCACCGAAGCCGCACAGCAGCGCCAGGATCAGGAACAGCGAATAGGGCGTGTCGGGGTTCTGCACCGCGAAGCCGATGCCGATCGCCGGCAGCAGAAGCGATGCCGTGGACAGCGTGGTCCAGAGCCGCCCGCCGAAGATCGGGATCATGAAGCTGTAGAAGATGCGAAGCGTCGCGCCGCTCAGCCCTGGCAGGGCCGCCAGCCAGAACAGCTGATCGGTGCTGAAGGCAAAGCCGATGGCCGGAAGCTTGGCGACGACGACCGACCAGACCATCCAGACCGAGAAGGCCAGCAGAAGCGCCGGGATCGAGATCCAGAGGTTGCGGCGGGCGATCCGGGCGCCATCCTGTTTCCAGAACTGGCTGTCTTCGGGCCGCCAGTCGGTCAGCAGGTGACCGGAGTTTTGGGTTGCGGAGGCCATTTGGCTTGTATCCTTTGTTTTGGGATGTTCGGTGGGTGCGGCCTTTGACAGCGGCCGCACCTTTCATTTCGATTATTCGGCAGGGGTTCTTTGCATGGTGCCGCGCGTCTCGGCCCGTTCGGGCACCGGGCGCTCCAGTGGCGCATCCGGCACGTCGGAGAGGTATTTCTCGTCCTTCAGGGCGGGGTGGCGGCGGCGTTCCATGCGGCGGATGGCGACATGCATCCACACCGTCATGATCGCGACCAGCACGAACAGCAGCATGAACGGCGCGGTCCAGACACCGGTCAGGTCCAGCAGCATCCCGAACGCGATCGGCAGGAAGAATCCGCCAAGCCCGCCGATCATGCCGACCAGCCCGCCCACCGACCCGACGTGATGCGGATAATAGACCGGGATGTGCTTGTAGACGGCCGCCTTGCCCAGGCTCATCACGAAGCCCAGGATCACGGTCAACGCCACGAACACCCCGACGCTCAGGCCAAAGTCGAACTCGATCGGGCCGGTGATGCCCTGCACGATGTAGCCGGTCTGCGGGTAGCTCATGACGAACAGCACCACGAGCGACACGATGAAGGTGAGATACATCACGAACCGCGCGCCCCACTTGTCCGACATCCAGCCGCCAAGTGCGCGAAAGACCGAACCCGGCAGGCTGTAAAGCCCGGCGAATACGCCCGCCGTGGTCAGTTCCAGTCCGTAGGCGCCCACGTAGTAGCGAGGCAGGAAGCTGGCGAGCGCAACGAAGGCGCCGAAGACGAAGAAATAATAGGTGGCAAAGCGCCAGACCTGCATATTCTTCAGCGGCTCGAGTTGCTGGCCGGTCGAAACCGGGCCTTCGCCGCTTCGCTTGCGGGCCTCGTGCACCGGGTCCGTCTTGGCAAGCACGTAGAACAAAACCGCCGTGATCGCGAGCACGATAGCGTAGATCCGCGCCGTGCCTTCCCAGCCCAGTGCCACCACCAGGAAGGGTGCCGCAAAGTTGGTCACGGCAGCGCCAACATTGCCCGCGCCGAAGATGCCAAGGGCTGTGCCTTGGCGCTCTTTCTCGAACCAGCGCGAGGTATAGGCGACGCCGACGATGAACGACCCGCCTGCAAGACCAAGCCCAAGCGCCGCCAGCAGGAACACCGGGTAGCTTTGCACCGATGTCAGCAGCCAGACGGCCACGGCCGTGATCAGCATCTGCAGCGGGAACATCACCCGGCCGCCGAATTGCTCGGTCCAGACACCAAGGAAAATCCGGCTGATCGAACCGGTCAGGACGGGTGTGGCCACCAGAAGGCCGAATTGAGTGTCGCTGAGGCCGAGCTCGCCTTTGATCTTCACGCCGATGATCGAGAAAATCGTCCATACGGCAAAACAGACGGTAAAGGCGAAGGTGCTCAGCCCGAGCGCACGGTATTGATCCGTGCGGGTCACGCCTTCGAGCGTATTCATGGGGTGTCCCTCCTTGCTTGCGACGCTCATGCACGCCGCCTTTCGGAGACCACCAATGGGCTTTTCAGTGGTTTTCGCTTGATTCAGATCAAGAAAAGCGCCACCCGTGGGCAAAATAAATGGGGCCCGGACATCTCTGCCGTCGCGTCGGGAAAACTGCCAGCAACGCCAGCGACAGACATCAACCGGCCAATTGACAATTATCAAGCGCCTTGGCTACGCTTTCACGCCACAGAGTTCAGGAGGCTCCGTGCGACCAGAGGATATTCCGGCGATTCGCGGCCTCGACCTTTTCCACGATATGGACGAGGGCAATTTCGAGGATTTGATCCGCGCGGCTTATGTGCAGACATTTCCGCCGCAGGTTGACCTGATCACCGAGGGCGACCACGCCGATTTTCTGCATATCGTCTTCTCGGGCAGCGTGGAACTCTATGCGCGGTGGAACGGCCGTGAAACCTCCATGGCCACTGTTCGCCCGATCTCGACCTTCATACTGGCCGCGACGATCAAGGACGCCCCTTACCTGATGTCGGCGCGCACATCCGAGAAATCCCGGATCATCATGCTGCCTTCGCTCGATGTCAGAACGGTATTCGAAAAGGACAACGCCTTCGCACGCGCCGTGGTGACGGAACTGGCGCAGTGCTACCGCTCGGTCGTCAAGAAAACCAAGGATATCAAGCTGCGAAGCTCGGTCGAGCGCGTGGCCAACTACCTGCTGCGCTGCCACCATCAAACCGGCGGCGCGCTAGAATTCGAATTGCAGATCGAGAAACGGCGACTTGCCTCGCTGCTTGGCATGACACCGGAAAACCTGTCCCGCGCGATCAAGGCCCTTCGCGCCTATGGCGTGAAAGTGGACGGAACCAGCGTCAGGATCTCCGACCTTGCCGACCTGGAAAAATTCGCAAAGCCGAGCCCGCTGATCGACGACAGTTCCGCCTGACGCCGCGGGGCAGCACCCGTAAAACATCCCGACACCGCGGTTTTCGAAAAGGCCGGGCGGGCGGGGCCAAGCCCGCGACTCCCGTCGCGACACGGCCCGCAGGGTGTTGCGCACCGGCAGACCCGACCGAACGCTGAACCAAGGCTTCGTTAAGTTCGGTACATTAGCCCTTTCGCTGCCAATTTCGCCAGCGATGGAGCACCGTGATGCCGGACATCTCGACACGTCTCGAACTGCCCTACATTCAGCAATCCCAGGCCCAGAAGCACGTGACGCATAACGAGGCGCTGCGCAGGCTTGACGCCCTTGTGCAGACCGGCGTGGCCCGGTTTGATGCCGCCTCGGCGCCATCCGATGCAGCCGACGGGGTGATCTACGGCATCGGCGCATCGCCCTCCGGTGAATGGGCCGGTCAGGCCGGTCATCTGGCGATGCGCGATGATGGGTCGTGGATCTTCCTCGATCCGCAGCCCGGCTGGCATGCCTGGGATCTCGAAAACGGCCGGTTCATGGTGTTCGAGTCCGGCGCATGGCGCCCGGCCATGTCCGACCTGTCGCATGTCGAAGGCTTGGGGATCGGCACGGGCTGGGATGGGCTGAATCGCCTGTCGGTGCAGTCCGAAGCCAGCCTGTTCAGCCATGATGGCGGCGATCACAGGTTGAAGATCAACAAGGCCGGCAGCGGCGATTCCGCATCGCTGGTCTTCCAGTCGAACTGGACCGGGCATGCCGAAATCGGGCTGGCTGGCAACGATGCATTCGCCATCAAGGTCAGTCCCGACGGGTCATCCTGGACAGAGGCGCTGCGCTTTGACGGATCGGGCGATGCGGTGTCGGGATCGGCAGTCCAGCAAAACCCGACCGACACCTCCACAGGGCGCTTGATGCGGGCCGATTGGGGCTACGGCCCCGGCAACATCCTCGGCACCGTCAGCCAGTCCGGCGGCACCCCGACCGGCGCGGTGATCGAGCGCGGCAGCAACGCGAACGGCGACTACGTGCGGTTCGCGGACGGCATGCAGATTTGTTGGGGCACCCTTGATCTCGGCTACAATTATGGGTCGCGGATGCGCGGCACATGGACCTATCCCGCCTCCTTTGCCTCGGTGCCGACCGTTCCGGCACCGGGCATGACGAGTGCCTATTCCGGCACACCAGGTCCAAACGAGATTGGCCTTTTGCAGTCAATTGCCCAAGCATCAGACACCATCGTCGATCTTTATCGTTCGGCAGGGGGCACAACGAATTTCGATCCTGCCGACACCTACACGGTGCGCGCAATGGCCGTGGGCCGCTGGTTCTGAAGGAGGATGACATGCAACTGACACTGCTCCCAACACGCGGTCTGCCCGACCAG
>JAASSQ010000056.1 GCA_021767845.1 Roseovarius sp.
ATCGCGAAACCCATGATCTCGAGCGCCAGGAACCCGTTCACCTTTTCGCGCACGCTGGCATAGGTTGTGAAACTGGCGATCCGCCAGCCGCGGAACGCCACGCGGCCTTCGACGCGCATCACCGCCTCGCCACGCACATAGGCATCCGCGGGCAGCGCCGTCCAATCCGCCGTGGCCTGAATGGCGCGCTCGATCGCGCTGTCCACCGGTTCGCGCTGCAGCGCCTCTTCCTCACTCAGGCCGCGCCAGCGCGGCTCGGTCGCCAGGATGATCCGGCCCTCGCTGTCGGTCACCAGCACCGCGTCCGAGATGCCCGCCCACGCGCGCTCGTACTTGGCAAGATCCACCTCGACCACGATCACGCCGACCATCTGGTTCTGGCTTTCGATACGCCGCGAATAGAAGAAGCGATATTGCCCGGTTTCGCTTTCGAGCACCTTGAAAACAGTGTCCTTCGAGCGCAGCGCATCCACGTAATAGGGCGCCTGCCGGTGGCTTTGGCCAAGCGCGTTGCGGTCCGTGGCCGCCACCGAGCGGCCGTCGCGGTCCAGCAAGGTCAGCGACGCCGCCCCGATCTCGTCCAGAAACGAGATCAGCCGCTGCGTGGATTGCGTGTAATCCCCTGAATTGAGCGCCGAGATCAGTGCCGGATCACGCGCCAGAAGCTGCGGCACGATGGCGTTCTGGCGCAGCTCGCTCAGCAGGTTGCCGGAATAGAGAACAAGCCGCAATTCGGCGCGGTTGCGGGTGGATTCGGTGAACCTGTCGGTCAGCAGCCGGTTGGTGACATAGACCACCCCCACCGCCAGCGCGACCAGCACGACAAAGGCCAGGCGCATCCGCCACCGCTTGGTGCGGACGCTGCCGGAACGGGTGGGCGCGCTGCGTGCTGTCATTGCCGCAATTTACGCGGCCTGCGCCCGCCGCTCAAGCGTTCAGGCGTCGGCAAGCTGGCTTACAAGGCTGTCGAACATCGCCGCCCCGTCCGTGCCGCCCTGCAACGGCTCGGCCATGCGTTCGGGATGCGGCATCATCCCCAGCACCCGCCGGTTCTGCGACAGGACACCCGCGATGTCGTCCGCCGACCCGTTGGGGTTGTCGCAATAGCGGAAGGCGATCCGCGCCTCGCCCTGCAGCCGCTTCAGCGTTTCGTCATCGGCGAAATAATTGCCATCGTGATGCGCGATCGGCACGGTGATGGTGCTTCCGGCCTCGTAGCCCTGAGTAAAGGCGCTGTCGGCGGTCTCGACCCGCAGATCGACCGGTTTGCAGATGTATTTCAGGTTGGCATTGCGCAGCAGGACACCGGGCAGAAGGCCGGTTTCCGTCAGCACCTGGAAGCCGTTGCAGATGCCCAGCACGAACCCGCCCCTTTCGGCATGGTCCACGACCGACCGGCAGATCGGCGAATTGGCGGCGATCGCCCCGCAGCGCAGGTAATCGCCAAAGGAAAAGCCGCCCGGAACCCCGATGATGTCCACCCCCTCGGGCAGCGCGGTGTCCTTGTGCCAGACCATCGACACCCTGGCCCCGGCCCGCTCGAAGGCCACGGCCAGGTCGCGGTCGCAGTTCGATCCGGGAAAGACAATGACTGCGGCGTGCATCAGGCGATCTCCACGCTGTAGCTTTCGATGACCGTGTTCGCCAACAGCTTTTCGCACATCTCGGTGACGCGCGCCTTGGCGGCGTCGGCGTCGGTCTCGGCCAGGTCCAGCTCGATCACCTTGCCCTGGCGCACCCCCTCGACCCCGTCGAAGCCAAGCTGGCCAAGCGCATGGCGCACGGCCTCGCCCTGCGGGTCCAGAACACCGTTTTTCAGCATGACGTGCACACGTGCCTTCATTGCAATCTTCCCGTCTGTCATTGCGGCCCCGCGGGCCCCTGGCTTGCCGGACGCTCAGTTGATGAGCGTCGGCCGGTTCATCGGCGTAGCACCCTTGGGCATCACGCCCAGGCGGTTGGCGACTTCGGTATAGGCATCGGTCAGGCTGCCCAGGTCGCGGCGGAACACGTCCTTGTCCAGCTTCTGCCCGGTTTCGATATCCCACAGGCGGCAGCTGTCGGGGCTGATCTCGTCGGCGATGATGAGCCGCTGGAAATCCCCCTCGTAGACGCGCCCAACCTCGATCTTGAAATCGACCAGCCGAATGCCGACGCCATACATCACGCCTGACAGGAAATCGTTGACCCGCAGCGCAAGGCTGAGGATGTCGTCCATGTCCTGCTGGCTGGCCCAGCCGAAGGCGGCGATATGTTCCTCGGTCACAAGCGGGTCGCCCAGCTTGTCATCCTTCAGGCAGTATTCGACCACCGGCCGCGGCAGTTGCGTGCCCTCGTCCATCCCCAGCCGCTTGGCCATGGTTCCGGCGGCATAGTTCCGCACGATCACTTCCAGCGGCACGATCTCGCAGGCGCGCACCAGTTGCTCGCGCATGTTCAGCCGCTTCAGAAAGTGATTGGGGATGCCGATATTGCCGAGCCCCGTCATGAAATATTCCGACAGGATGTTGTTGAGAACACCCTTGCCCTCGATCACATCCTTCTTCTCGGCGTTGAATGCCGTGGCATCGTCCTTGAAATACTGCACGATGGTACCCGGCTCGGGGCCTTCATACAGGATTTTCGCCTTGCCTTCGTAGATCTTGTTGCGCCGCGCCATGCAGCCTCCGTCGTTCGACCGGGGCCGACTCCCTCGGATCGTAGCGCCCTCATAGTCCATGCCCCCGATTGTCGCAAGGTCGCGTTGGCCCTTGCCCTTGGCGGCTTTGAGTTGCATACCGGGGAAAATTCCACTGCTTTCTGAGGGGAACGGCGCATGAGCACCTTCGACGACCGCGAAACCGCATTCGAAAACAAGTTTGCCCACGACGAGGAAATGAAATTCCGCGCCCAGGCCCGCTGCAACAAGCTTCTGGGGCTGTGGGCCGCCGAATTGCTGGGCAAGACCGGCAGCGACGCGGAAACCTACGCCAAGGAAGTCGTGCTCGCCGATTTCGAGGAAGCCGGCCACGAGGACGTGGTCCGCAAGGTGGCAGGCGATCTGGGCGACCTGGCCGACGCCGACACGATCCGTGGCAAGATGACCGAACTGCTGCTGGTGGCCAAGGAACAGATCCTCAAGGAAACCTGACCCGGCCGACCCATCGCCGCGCAACACGAAACGGGCCGCACCCCTGAGGGGGAGCGCCCGTTTTTTTGTTGGCCGCGCGCAAAGGCCCTGCCCGCCATGCGGGATCGAGTTGAGCAAAATGAAATTGCGCATATCTGCCAAACGTGACAGATCGGCCCCAACCGTCCGAGGGAGCACTCCATGACAAACGCCTTGTCCAAACTCCTGCAGTCGCGCGACTGGCTTCTGGCCGATGGCGCGACAGGCACCAACCTGTTCAACATGGGGCTCGAATCCGGCGATGCGCCGGAGCTGTGGAACGACACGCACCCCGACCGCATCACCCGGCTCTACACGATGGCCGTCGATGCCGGCAGCGACCTGTTTCTCACCAATTCCTTCGGCGGCAACGCCGCGCGCCTCAAGCTGCACGGCGCCGAAAGGCGCGCCCGCGAGTTGTCGCGCATGGCCGCCGAGATCGGCCGCGAGGTGGCCGACAGGCGCGACCGCCCCGTGGTGGTGGCCGGGTCTGTCGGCCCCACCGGCGAGATCATGGCGCCGATGGGTGCGCTCACGCACGAACTGGCCGTCGAGATCTTCCACGAACAGGCCGACGGGCTGAAAGAGGGGGGCGCAGATGTGCTCTGGCTCGAAACCATCTCGGCGCCCGAGGAATACAAGGCCGCCGCCGAGGCCTTCGCGCTGGCCGGCATGCCGTGGTGCGGCACGATGAGCTTCGATACCGCCGGGCGCACCATGATGGGCGTGACCTCGGCCGACATGGTGCAGATGGTCGAGAGACTGGACAATCCGCCGCTGGCCTTCGGGGCCAATTGCGGCGTCGGCGCCTCGGACCTGCTGCGCACGGTGCTGGGCTTTTCCGCGCAAGGCACGGAACGCCCACTGATCGCCAAGGGCAATGCCGGAATTCCGAAGTACCATGACGGGCATATCCACTATGACGGCACGCCCGAGCTGATGGCCGATTACGCCGTGCTGGCCCGCGATTGCGGCGCCACCATCATCGGCGGCTGCTGCGGCACCACGGCCGCGCATCTGGAAAAGATGCACGAGGCGCTGTCCACCCGTCCGCGCGGCGAGCGGCCCACCCTCGAACGGATTGCCGAGGCTCTCGGGCCCTTCTCCTCCGCCGCCGACGGCACCGGCGACGAGGGCGATGCCCCCAAGCGCCAACGCCGCGGCCGCCGCCGGGGCTGAGGCGCCCTCAGAACAGGCTCAACTGGTCTCCCGGGCGTGCCGGGGGATCGAACAGGTCGCAGCGCAGCGCCGGCTGCGCCCGGTCCAGCCCCAGCCGCCGCGCCGCGATGCGGAACCTGCGGGCGATCATCTCGGCATAGGGCCCCGTCCCGCGCATCCGCCTGCCCCATTCGGGGTCGTAGTCGCGCCCGCCATGCATGTCCTGCACCAACCCCATGACGCGCCCGGCCCGGTCGGGATACTCCGCCTCCAGCCATTCGCGGAACAGCGGCGCCACCTCCAGCGGCAGGCGCAGCATGATCCAGCTTGCCGCCGTGGCGCCCGCCGCCCGGCCGGCCTTCAGGATCGCCTCCAGCTCATGATCGCTCAGGCCCGGTACAAGCGGCGAGGCCATGATCCGCACCGGAACCCCCGCCTCCGACAAGCGCCGGATGGTCCGCAGCCGCCGCTTGGGTGACGGTGCGCGCGGCTCCATCTTCCGTGACAGGCCCGCATCCAGCGTGGTCAAGGAAATCCCGACCCGCACCAGGCCACGCGCGGCCATCCGGCCCAGAATATCCAGATCCCGCTCGATCAGAGTGCCCTTGGTGACCACCGCCACCGGGTGATTGAACGCCTCCAGAACCTCCAGGCAGGCCCGCGTCACGCCGTGGTCGCGCTCGATCGGCTGGTAGGGATCGGTATTCGTGCCGATCGCGATTGGCGCCACGCTATAGCCCTTGCGCCGCAGATCGCGCTCCAGCGCCGCGGGCATCCCGGGCCGCGCTACCAGCCGCGTTTCGAAATCCAGCCCCGCCGACAGGCCCAGCCACGCATGGCTTGGCCGGGCGAAACAATAGATGCAGCCGTGCTCGCAGCCGCGGTAGGGGTTGATCGAACGGTCGAAGGGCAGATCGGGCGAGCGGTTGTAGGTGATCGCCCGACGCGGCCGCTCACTGCTGACCTCGGTGCGCAGGACCCGCGCCTCGTCCACCCGGTCCCAGCCGTCGTGTTCGTAGCGGCGCGCGTGACGCTCAAATCGCCCGGCCGCGTTGCTCGCCGCCCCGCGCCCGGCCAGCCGCACCGTGGGATCCATGTCGTTTTCAGCCGTCATGCGCCACGATTAGAACAAACCAAGAACAAATGCAATAAAGCCATAGTGTTCATGACGATTTTTCAGCACCGCGCGCCGCAAAACGGCGCTATAGGTCGGTCGCGGCGCGGCCAGTGTCGCAATTCGGAAAGTGCCGCTGCGACAAATTGACGAAAGCTGCACACAGGAAACCGCGCAAGACCGCGCCCGCAGTGCAAGGAACCCGGCCATGTCGGAAGAAGACGACGACATCATCCTGTCGGAACTCAGTGACGAGGAACTCGTCGAACAGATGTGGGACGACCTCTATGACGGCCTCAAGGACGAGATCGAGGAAGGCGTCAACATCCTGCTCGAACGCGGATGGGCCCCCTACAGGATCCTGACCGAGGCGCTGGTCGCGGGCATGACCATCGTGGGCAAGGATTTCCGCGACGGCATCCTCTTCGTGCCCGAGGTGCTGCTGGCCGCCAACGCCATGAAAGGCGGCATGTTCATCCTCAAGCCGCTCCTGGCCGAAACCGGCGCCCCGCGCATGGGCTCGATGGTGATCGGCACCGTGAAGGGCGACATCCACGACATCGGCAAGAACCTGGTCTCGATGATGATGGAAGGCGCGGGCTTCGAGGTCGTCGATCTGGGCATCAACAACCCGGTCGAGAACTACCTCGAGGCGCTCGAGGAACACAAACCCGACATCCTCGGCATGTCGGCCCTGCTGACCACGACGATGCCCTACATGAAGGTGGTGATCGACACGATGGTCGAACAGGGCCTGCGCGACGATTACATCGTGCTGGTGGGCGGCGCGCCCCTGAACGAGGAATTCGGCAAGGCCATCGGCGCCGATGCCTATTGCCGCGACGCCGCCGTGGCCGTGGAAACCGCCAAGGAATTCGTCAAGCGCAAGCACAATTCCGGCGTCACGGCCTGACGGGAATGACCCGGAAACGCGCCGCGCGAGCGCGCGTTTCCGCCTTTTTCCCCGCTTCCTCCTCAATCGCGACACAGTTGCGCGGCACCTTTTCTGCGGAAAAGTCAGGGATCGCCCGATGCAACTCAACGTGACCACTTGGCCACTCTACTACTGGACCGGCACCGTTCTTGTCGCCAACATAATCCTGATCGCGGTCTCGCGCGCCGGCTTCGACAGCTCTGACCTCGCCCCAATGCTCGGCTTCGGGCTCGGCACGGCACTGTTCTTTCTGGTGTTTTCCCGGCTTGCCGACGCGGGCTGCGCGCACAGTGCAGTGCCGGTCCTGCGCAACCTGTGCGAGGTGCTGCTGTTCCTGCAACTCAGCTGGCTCAACCTGCGGCTGCTCAACCACCTGTCCATGATGATGCCCGTGCCGCTCTGGGACGACAGGCTGGCGCGATGGGATGCCACCCTCGGCCTCGACTGGATGGCCTATTTCGAATGGGTCCACGCCAGGCCCGGCTTCGCCCACCTGCTCGATCTCAGCTACACGTCTCTGACCCTGCTCAGCGTGGTGGCCCTGATCGGCCTGATCCTGATGGGACAACCCCGGCGTGCCAGGTTCTTCTGCACGATCTTCTTCACGACCGCCCTGATCTGCATCATCGCTGGCGCTTTCTTTCCCGCGCTGGCCGCCGTGGATTACCATGTCACCGATCTTGATGCCTACTCGGGCTTCAGTTCACCACCGGGTGTCTATCACCTGTCCCACCTTCAGGCATTGCGCGATCCCTCGGTCAGTGTCCTGCTGAAACCTGGCAACCTGCCCGGCCTCGTGACGTTTCCCTCATTCCACACGGCAGCGGGCGTACTTCTGTGCGCGGCCTATTACAACACCAGGCTGTTCATTCCGGTCACGGGCTATGCCCTGGTCATGATCGCGGCAACCCCCGTCTGGGGCGGGCATTATTTCGTCGATCTCATCGCCGGCACGGGCGTCGCGCTGGCCGTGATCGCGTATTTCGGGAGGCAGGCCGCCTATCGCAACCTCTTTGCGCGAGAAAGCCGCCCGCTCCGGGCCGCTGCCAGGATTGATCTCGGCCCGCACCGCTCATAGGCTCCAGTTATGGATCAAGCACCCTGCCCGTCAAATCAAGAGCTCACGGACCACGGGCTTGCCCCAACGGGCCGCGGCCGGCTCCTGCTGATCGCCTGCGGGGCGCTGGCGCGCGAAATCCTCGATCTCATCCGCCTGAACGGCTGGGATCACATCGACCTGCACTGCCTGCCCGCCAAACTGCACCTGCACCCCGACCGCATCGTCACCGAGGTCGAAAAGGCCGTGCGGCGCGACCGCGCCTCCTATGACAGGGTGTTCGTGGTCTATGCCGATTGCGGCACCGGCGGGCAGTTGCAGGCCAAATGCGCCGACCTGGGCGTCGAGATGATCGCAGGGCCGCATTGCTATTCCTTCTTCGAAGGCAACGCCGCCTTCGCCGCCCGCGCCGAGGACGAGATGACCGCCTTCTACCTCACCGATTTCCTCGTCCGGCAATTCGACGCCTTCGTCTGGAAACCGATGGGACTCGACCGGCACCCGGAACTGCGCGACATGCTGTTCGGCAACTACACGAAGCTCGTCTACCAGGCCCAGACGGACGATCCCGCGCTCTTAGACAAGGCCCGCGCCTGCGCCGACCGGCTCGGACTCGCCTTCGAGCACCGCTTCACCGGCTACGGCGATCTTGCACGCGCGCTCGAGGGCCAGGCCGCCAAGACCTGATCTTCTCCTGTTTCAAAATATCCCGGGGAGTTTGAGGGGCAGCGCCCCTCATCATAATACCCTGTGCGGCGCAGTCGCACCGCCTGCCCGCGCCCGGTCAGGCCGCCTCGGCCGCCACGCTGCGGATGCGCTCGATCATCGCGCGCAACCCGTTCGAGCGTTGCGCCGACAGGTGGTCGTTCAGCCCCAGCCGGGCCAGCTCGGCCTGCGCGTCCACCTTGGGCACCTCGTCCACCGGCCGCCCGTTGAAAAGCGCGCGCAGCACGGCGATCAGCCCGCGCACGATCATCGCATCGCTGTCGCCGTCGAACTCGAAGCGGCCATCCTCGATCCTGGGATGCAGCCAGACCTGGCTTGCGCAGCCCTCGACCTTGGTGGCCGGCACCTTCAGCGCGTCGTCCAGCGGCTCCATCGCCCGGCCCCGGTCGATGACATAGCGGTAGCGGTCTTCCCAATCCTCCAGGAATTCGAAATCGGCGACGATATCCTCGAAAGCTTCGGTGGCCATGTGACGCTCCAACTGTTCCGCCAATGACCTAGGCGGAGCGGACGCCAAGGTCCAGACCCAGCTTGCACCTTTTCAACGCCCGCCGGATAGGATAACCGGGGAAAAAGGCTTGAAGGGCGGGACTCATGCGGACATCTCTTGCGACCCTGGTGATCCTCTCTATGGCGTTGTCGGCCTGCGGCTGGCGCGACTCACGGGTCAACCCGATGAACTGGTTCGGCAACAGCCGCTCCGAGCCCGTGACCAACCAGGCCACCGGAGAGGCCAACCCCCTCCTGCCCGAACGGGAATCGATCTTCAGCCGCAAGCCCGAGGAATATCCCGGCACCGCCGTCGCGCAGGTCACCGCCCTTTCGGTCGAACCCTCGGGCGGTGGTGCGATCATCAAGGTCACGGGGCTGACCACGCGGCAGGGCGCGTTCGACGTGCGCCTGACCTCGGAGACCGAGGGCGAGCCGGTGGACGGTGTTCTGGAACTCGATCTCCGGGCGATCCAGCCCGACGACCTGCCCCAGGGCCCCGAGGCGACCCGCCGGGTCACCGCCGGGCGCTTCGTGTCGGATCAGACCCTGGCGCGCATCCGCGAAATCCGCGTTGCCGGCGCGCGCAACGTGCAGACGGTGCGCCGCTGACGCAACGCGCCTGCCTGCCTCACAGCTCGACCGTGCGAATATGATTGCCCTGCGTGGCAAGCGCGATCCGACCTTCGCAGAGCCGCAGGGCATCTTCCCCGAACACGTCGCGCCGCCAGCCCTGCATCGCCGGGATGTCGCGCGCGCCCCCCGCGACCGCATCGAGGTCCGCCGCGCTCGCGATCAGCTTCGCGGCGACGCCGTATTCCTCGCTTTTGGCCTTCAGCAGCACCCGCAGCAGGTCGGCCAGCGCCGGGTTGACCTGCATCTTGCCGCGGCCGGCCTCGACGCGCGGCATCTGCTCGGGCGGGCAGTTCAGCCCCTCTTGCACCGCCTTCAGGATGCCGTCGGCAATCTCGCCGCGCCGCGCCTCGCGCAGCAACAGCCGCGCGCGCGACAGGTCCTTGTGCGTGGCTGGCTTGGTCGAGGCCAGCTCGACCAGCGCATCATCCTTGAACACCCGGCTGCGCGGCACGTTGCGTGACTGGGCATAGGCCTCGCGGAACCGCGCCAACTCGCGCACGATGGCCAGGAACTTGCCCGAGGCGTTGCGCGTCTTGACCCGCTTCCACGCCTCCTCGGGCTTCACCCGGTAGGTCTCGGGATCGGTCAGAACCTGCAATTCCTCCGCCACCCACTTGTCGCGGCCCGAGCGTTCCAGCTTGCGCGCGAGGAACTCGTAGATGTCGCGCAGATGGGTCACGTCGGCCAGCGCATAGGTCTTCTGCGCCTCGGTCAGCGGGCGGCGCGACCAGTCGGTAAAGCGCGAGGTCTTGTCCAGCGGCTGCTTGGCAATCTTGCGCACCAGCGTCTCGTAGCCCACCTGCTCGCCAAAGCCGCAGACCATCGCGGCCACCTGCGTGTCGAACAGGGGTTTGGGAATGACGCCCGCATCCACGTAGAAGATTTCCAGGTCCTGCCGAGCGGCGTGAAACACCTTCACCGTGCTCTCGTCGCGGAACAGGTCGTAAAGCGGCTCAAGCGACAGATCGCCCTCCAGCGGATCGACCAGCACCGCGTCCTCCGGCCCGTCGCCCGGCACGGCCAATTGCACGAGGCACAGCTTGGAATAATAGGTGCGCTCGCGCAGGAACTCGGTATCGACGGTGACGTAATCGAAATCGCGGGCACGGTCACAAAAGGCGGCAAGCTGCTCCGTGGTCGTCAATGTCTTCATGAAATCCTGTCTGCTCCTGCTCCGGGCGGTGCGTCGGGTATACGCAAACCGACCGGGAATGGAAATGGCCCGACCGGCCCAACCGCATCGCGGCAGAAAATCACGGCAGATAGACGGGACGCCTGTCGCCGCCGGCAAAGCGCCGCAGCACCGCGGGGTAAAGCACGTGTTCCTGCTCCAGCACCCGCGCGGCCAGCGTGTCGGGCGTGTCGCCCGGCTGCACCGGCACCCGCGCCTGCCCCAGTACGGGCCCGTCATCCAGTTCGGCGGTCACCTCGTGCACCGTGCAGCCCGCCTCGGTATCGCCGGCCGCCAAAGCCCGCGCATGGGTGTCGAGCCCGCGGTATTTCGGCAGAAGCGAGGGGTGGATGTTCAGGATCCGCCCCTGCCAGCGGCCCACGAAATCGGCGGTCAGCACGCGCATGAACCCCGCAAGGCAAATGATGTCCGGCGCATGCGCCTCCAGCGCCGCCGACACCGCCGCCTCGAACGCCGCGCGATCCCCCTTGAAGGGCCGGTGATCCACCACCGCCGTTGCGATGCCGCGCGCGCGGGCCTTTTCAAGCCCCCCGGCTTCGGGATTGTTCGACAGCACCAGGACCGGCCGCGCCGGATGATCGCCGGTCATGCTGTCGGCCAGCGAGACCATGTTGGACCCGCCGCCCGAGATAAGGATCGCGACCCGTTTGCTCACTCACAGCGCCCCGGAATACCGCACGCCCTCGCCCGCCGCGACGCGGCCGATCACGTGCACGCGCTCGCCTGCCTCGGCCAAAAGGTCCGTCAGCGCCTCGGCGCGCCCGGCCTCGACCGACAGCACCATGCCGATGCCGCAGTTGAAGGTCTTGAGCAACTCGGCCTCTTCCATGCCGCCCTGCTCGCGCAGCCAGCCGAAAACCGGCGGCAGCGTCCAGGCGTCGAGGTCGATCTCGGCGCCGCTGCCCTCGGGCAGGACACGCGGGATGTTCTCGGTCAGCCCGCCGCCGGTGATATGGGCCAGCGCGTGCACGCCGCCCGCGCGCACCGCCTGCAGGGCGGGTTTGACGTAAAGCCGCGTGGGCGCCAGCAGCACCTCGCCCAGGCTGCCCCCGCCCCAGGGGCACGGGGCGGACCACTCCAGCCCCGACATCTCGACCAGCTTGCGCACAAGGCTGTAGCCGTTGGAATGCACCCCGTCGCTTTCCAGCCCCAGCAGCACGTCGCCCGGCGCCACGCCCGCGGGCAGCTCCGCGCCACGCTCCATCGCGCCCACGGCAAAGCCCGCGAGGTCGAAATCGCCATCGGGATACATGCCCGGCATCTCGGCGGTCTCACCCCCGATCAGCGCGCAGTTCGAGCGCAGGCAGCCTTCGGCGATCCCTTCCACGATCCGTGCGGCGGTTTCGGTCTCCAGCCGGCCGGTCGCGAAATAATCCAGGAAAAACAGCGGCTCGGCCCCCTGGCACACCAGGTCGTTCACGCACATCGCGACAAGGTCGATGCCCACCTGGTCCACGTTGCCGGTGTCGATCGCGATCCGCAGCTTGGTGCCCACCCCGTCGGTCGCACCCACGAGGATCGGGTCGCTGTAGCCCGCGGCCTTCAGGTCGAACAGCGCGCCGAAGCCCCCCAGCCCGGCCATGACGCCCGCGCGATCCGTGCGCTTGGCCGCGGGCTTGATCCGATCGACCAGCGCATTGCCCGCGTCGATATCCACGCCCGCATCGGCATAGGTGATCCCGTTCCTGCGCTCGCTCATAATCGGGCCCTCCGAAAGCTCTGTTGCGCCCTCCGTTAGACGATCCCCCTGCCCGGCGCAATCTCAAAGCCTTGACGCCCCCGGCAGGCGTGCTTACCACAACGCTCAGGGCGGGCCTGTAGCTCAATTGGTTAGAGCAGAGCGCTCATAACGCTTTGGTTGGGGGTTCGAGTCCCTCCAGGCCTACCAAGACAAATCTCTCTAGGGTCGAATTCGGCTTGCAGCAGCTTGAGATCGAGCCAATTGCTTGATAGCCGTTTTGGCTTTTCCCAGTGTTCCGTATTCATTTCCGGCGACGTAGTGCTTGCCGTTTTTCGAAGTTATTTCGTGGCCCAAATATATCCTTACCTCCGCGCCGTCTTCGCGAACCGTGGGAGATTGACCATTTGAAGACTCAATTGTTGCATCACGTGATGCATCTTTCATTGTGCTAGGTTCAATACCCTGCGCTTCGGCAAAGGAGGACAGCAAGCGAAGTGTTGCGCGCGAGTAATCGGCTTGATCAAGTATGGCAAAAGATACTTGGGATGTAGCCACAAGAATTAGACTAGCAGCAACAAGGCTGATCCCTGTCAGCAGAAGTAAGCTATCTGTTTGGTACCCCGAGATTGCGACCAATGCGCAAATAATTCCAACCACAAGGCCCGTCCAACCTGCAAAAACCACGAACCCCAAAACCAATCTTGCAGTTGCATATGACTTTTCCAAAACGCCCATCCTTCTGGTTCACACACATTCACCCCCACTCGCTCAGGTGGTGATTTAAATTAATACTCCCGCTTAAGTAAAAGCAATCACTCGCGCTTGCCCAAAAACAAAACAATCCCGGCAATAACGCCGGGATTGTCCTGAAATCGGAAACGCACACAGCCCCCTATGGCCCGTTTCCGGGAAACCGGCGTGCCGGCACGGCACGCCAGCCGGCTGCAACTCGTTACTTGGCCAGAAGCATCGCCTCGTGCTTCTTCAGCGACCGGCGGGCCGCCTGGTAGCTCTTCAGCCCCTCGGCCTCGCGCAGTTCGGGGAAGAGATGGTAGATCTCGTCGCGCTGCGCCTGGCCCATGCCATCCATGGTCTGTTCGCCCGGCTGGAAGCTTTCGGTCCACGCCCCGTTCGACAACACCACCTCGTGCCTGTCGAACATGAAGTGGATGTAGCTCACCGCGCTGGCCTCGACCGCATCGACGCCCTTCAGCCCCGTCAGGTGCTTGGCCGCCGCCAGAACCTCGCGGTCCTCGAAATAGAGCGCCGTATGCTCGTTGTTCATCAGCACCCGGTGGTTGGGGCTGACGACCATGTCGCGTTCCGGCAGGCCGTTGCCAAGCGATCCCGCCCGGATCAGCACCGGCTTCAGATGCGGCGCCTGCAACAGCTCGCGCCCCTCCAGGTCGCGCCGGCCCAGCCACCGGATCTCCTGGATGCCGTTGTCGCGGGTGATGATCCGGTCGCCCTCGCGCAGCTCCTCGACCAGCCGCTCGCCCTTGGGCGTCGCGATCACGGTGCCCGGCGTGAAGCACGGGATGACGTTCTCGATGTCGAAGAAATCGACGTTCAGGGTTTCGCCG
>JAASSQ010000295.1 GCA_021767845.1 Roseovarius sp.
GAAACGGTGAAATATGTTCAGGACCGCAAGGCATTTGGAAGCCGGATCATGGACTTCCAGAATACACGCTTCAAACTGGCGGAATGCAAAACCAAGGCCGAATTGCTACGTTCTTTCGTAAATGACGGGATCGCGCGTCTTGAAGCGGGCGAACTTGATGCGGCCACGGCTTCGATGGCGAAATGGTGGGGCAGCCAGACGCAGAACGAGGTCATGCATGAATGCCTGCAACTTCACGGCGGTTACGGTTTCATGATGGAATACCCCATCGCGCGACTTTATGCCGACAGCAGGGTCCAGATGATCTATGGCGGCACCAACGAGATCATGAAGGAACTGATCGCACGTTCGCTGGATGTTTGATCCGTCGGGTGCCGGGTCGGAGACTAGTCGCCCCCCGGACCGATGATCTCGTCGTTGTGTTCGCCCAGTCCGGGGGCGGGGCGCAGGTCATGCCGCGCCGGTGTCGCCGAGAATCGAATGGGCGGGCGTGTCATCCAGATCGTACCTTCGGTGGGGTGTTCGACCTTCTGAAAGAAACCGGTTACGGAAAGGTGCGGATCGTTCGGCAGATCCGACAGGGTGTTCACCGGCATGGCGGGAATGTCGGCCTGCTCCATCAGGGCCAGCCAGTCGGCGGTTGTCCGCGTCAGCGCAATCCGAGCAACCATGTCGTAAAGGGCGCCGATGTTACGGCTGCGGGTGTCCATGTCGGTGACCCAGACGTGGTTGATCATGTCGTCGCGCCCGACCGTCTTGAAAAACCGCGCCCATTGGGCGTTGGTATAGGGCAGGATCGTGATGAACCCGTCCGCCGTCTGGAGCGGGCGGCGGTGCGGCACCAACATGCGGGCATATCCGAAATTCCTCGGCACCTCGTCGAATGTCGCGCCGTCCATGTGTTCGGCCAGCAGAAACGCCGTCAGCGTTTCGAACATCGGCACCTCGACATGCTGTGCCTGGCCCGTGCGTTCCCGATGAAACAGGGCTGCCATGACGGCATAAGCCGTGGTAACACCGCCAAGCTTGTCGGCAAGAATGGTCGGGGAATAATCGGGTTTTGCCTCTGGATCGCGAAGGGTGGGCAGGCTGGCCAAACCCGAAACCGCCTGGACGATGTCATCAAAGGCCGGTTTCGAAGCGTAAGGCCCGTCCTGCCCGTATCCGGTTGCAGAAACCGTGATCAGGCTCGGGTTCTCGTTCCGTAAGGTTTCCGGATCCAAAGACAATCTGGCAAGCGCCGCGGGCCGGATGCTTGAAATCATCACATCGGCATCGACCAGCAACTTGCGCAGACGGTCGCGATCGGCTTGCGTTTTCAGGTCGAGTACGACGCTGCGCTTGTTGCGGTTGGCCCCTAGAAACGCAGCGCCCATCAACCTGTGCCGCGATGGCTGAACCTGGCGCAGAAGATCGCCCTCGGGCGCTTCCACCTTGATCACATCCGCTCCCAGATCTCCCAGCATCTGCGTGGCCAGAGGACCGAAGATGATCGACGTCAGGTCGATGATCCTGACGCTTTGCAGGATTGCGGTGTTCTTTGCATTGGTCATGGGTTGATTTCCTGTTCTAGGAACGAGAACCGAATTCCGCGCGAATGGCCGCTCCATCGGCGTCCAATGCGGGGGACGGTCCGATCGCGGCTTCGGTGCTGCCGCGTCGTATCGGGGGCATTGCGATGCTGACAGGTCCCGAGGGCGTGCCGATGGTCGCCCGATCAAGTTGCGGGTGATCCGACAGCGCGGCAACGTCGTTCACCGCCGCCGATGCAATGCCCGCGCCATCGAGCAGCTTCAACAATTCGGCACGTTCGTGCGCGCCGAACACGGTCTTGATAAGCTCTTCGAGTTCCGATTTGTGCGCGATCCTGGCTGAATTATCATGGAATCGCGGATCATCGGCCAAGGCCGGGTCGCCGAGAATCTGTACGCAGAACCGGTTCCATTCGCGGCTGTTCTGGACCGAGATGACGACCTGTTCACCGCCTCGGCAGTGGAATGCGCCGTAGGGGCATATGACAGAGTGACCAAGCCCGGTTCTGGGCGTGGGCTGATTGGCATAGTCGTGAAAAAGAAGCGGAACCGCCATCCAGTCCGCCATGACGTCGAACATGGCCACCGAGAGGCCGCTGCCCTTGCCGGTTCGATCACGCCCGACCAGCGCTTCGCAGATCCCGGCATGGGCTGTCATGCCGGTGGCGATATCGCAGACCGACACGCCGACCCGCCCCGGTCCATCCGGCGTGCCGGTCACCGATGCCAGGCCGCTTTCGCATTGCACCAGAAGATCATAGGCCTTGGCGTTGCGCATCGGGCCGTCCTCTCCGTAGCCGGTGATGTCGCAGGTCACCAGACGCGGAAACCTCTCTCGCAGACTTGCGGAATCGAGCCCGAGCTTGGCCAGCGCGCCGGGCAGCAGGTTCTGAATAAACACATCCGCGTTTTCCAGCATCCTGAGCAGGATTTCACGGTCTTCGTCGGCTTTAATGTCCAAGGCGACCGATTCTTTGCCTCGGTTCAGCCATGTGAAATAGGCGCTTTCACCGTTGGCGGCGGTATCGTAGGCGCGGGCGAAATCGCCGGCTCCCTTGCGTTCGATCTTGATCACACGCGCGCCGGCATCGGCCAGCCGCGAGGAGCAAAAAGGCGCGGCGACTGCCTGTTCCAGCGCAACGACGAGTTTGCCGGAAAGGGGGGCTAAATCTGAACCTGGCATGAGTTTCTCTCAATTGATCCTGAAAGGTTGACTAAATCTAACAATTGTTAGAAACATAATCAATACGATTAGACAAAGACTGGATCGCTTGAAGGAGAACGCCGGTGCAGGACGCCAAACGACCAGACCAGTTTTTCCAACGCGCGCTGGCAGAGGGAGAGATCCTGCTGCCCAAGTGCGACGACTGCGGGGGATATCACTTTTTCCCGAGAGTCCTGTGTCCCCATTGTCATGGCAGCGCGATTTCTTGGAAGAAGGCTAGCGGCAAGGGACGGGTCCACACCACAACAGTTGTGCGCCGAAAGCCCGAACGGGGCGGCGATTACAACGTATGCGTCGTCGAGCTGGATGAGGGTGTCCGGATGATGAGCCGGGTCGAGGGCATTGCTCCGGGTGAGGTCGCCATCGACATGCCGGTAACCGCCTTCGTGGGCGAGGCCGAGGGTGTTCCGGCCGTGCTTTTCAAGCCGTCGGAGGGATAAGCCATGACCACTGAACTTCGGGGGAAATCCGCCATCGTAGGTACCGGTCATGCCGGTTTCGGAGAAGCCCATGGCCTGACGGCCTATGATGTCATGGCGCAATCTGCGCTTGCGGCGCTTGGCGATGCCGGGCTGAAACTGTCCGACGTCGACGGGCTGTTTTGCACCATGATGGAAGACAGCATGCCGGCGCTTATGGCGGCGGAGTATCTGGGCATCCAGCCCCGTTTCATTGATGGCACGATGTCGGGCGGTTCGTC
>JAASSQ010000296.1 GCA_021767845.1 Roseovarius sp.
CGACCGGGTCTGGGGGCGCGACATCTATGTCGATACCCGCACCGTCGATGTCCATATCGGCCGGCTGCGCAAGGCGCTCTGCCAGCACGGCGGCACCGATCCCGTCCGCACCGTGCGCGGCGCGGGCTATGCGTTGGGGTAGGGGGCGGGGCTTTCTAGGTATAGAGCGTCAAGACATCCCTCTTCCTTTGGCGAACCCTTTGCCGCATCATGGGGTGCACCGCCATGTGACACACTGCAAACGATTGCCGTTTCATGCGAAATGACCACTTAAAGCGAAAAATCGTGCAGTCTCAGGAAGGGTTACGCTTCCCGAAAGCTGGCGTGTCTGTACGGCCAATTTCTGTACGGCCAATTGTGGATCAAAAATGTTGGTTGGTGGTTCGACAGGGTCTGTCATCAGGCTGAGTCTTATAGACAGAAATACCGTACACGTTGTGATATAGCTCACCAGTAAAGCGGTCGATAAAAATAAAAGCCTTTCTGTCGATTTTTCCGTCCTCATGGATATAGAACAATCTTAACTCATGATGGTCTTCATAAACTTGCCAAGTACCGTATTTCGAATAAGCCACATTGTTCTCAATTCTGAAAGTATACGATACTCTAACTCCGTCATCGATACGAGTGGCCTCGCAATAGATCCATCGAATATCGTCAGAATTGGCGGAAGCCATTGAACACAGACTTGCTGTGCCGAGCATAATCGCCATCAATAAGCGGGTATAAAACAACATATCTATTTCTGTTTTTGTTTGGCTGGAATGTTCTGTTCCAGAACCTTGTTCAATTCCAGTTCAACGTAAATCTCGGCAGAGTTTCATCTCGATTATGGTGTGTCTTTTTCTTCAAAGCGTAACTTGAACTTGGGCATTGCGGTTTCAGAGGGCGCGTCTCACTGAAATTTGCAGCAGGCAGCAACCGACGAAACTGATACAAAAACACGGCAGAGAAAATCAATCCCGATTCTGGCTACTGCCAGCCCCAAACCCGCGTTTCGTACCAAACTCCCTCGCCTCCCCTCGACTTTCGTGCGAAACCCGCCCTCGGATTTGCACATTCGTACAAACCGGCAAACCCCGGCTCTCTTGCCCCTCATGCGCATCCCGCATGACCGCCTCATGCGCAAAGATCATGGATCAGCGGGGCAGGGGGTCTTCGTCCTCCGCCTGGGTCGCCAGCCAGTCGCGGAATTTCTTGAGCGCGCTGTCGCGGGCTTTCTCGACCGGCCAGACAAGGTGATAGGCGCCGGGCGCCTCGGTCGGGCCGCCCCAGGCCCGCACCAGCCGCCCGGTCGCCAGGTCCTGTTCGGCCAGGTAATCGGGCAAAAGCGCCACGCCCAGCCCGTGCAACGCCGCCTGCGTGATGGTCGAGAACTGGTCATAGATCGTCCCGGTGACGGGCCCGGCCTCGATCCCGTGCGCGGCGAACCACGCGCGCCACGCCTCGGGCCGGGTTTCGATATGCAAGAGCGGCAGCGCCAGCAGGTCGCGCGCCTCGCGGATCTTGCGATCCTCCAGCAGGCCGGGGGCGCAGACCGCCACCACCGCTTCGGTCTTCAGCCGGATCGCCTGCGTGCCCGGCCAGTCCGCGCGGCCGAAATGTATCGCCGCATCAAAGGGTTCCGTGCCGAAGTCGAAGGGTTTGAGGCGGGTGGACAGGTTGATCGTCACCTCCGGGTGACGGCGCGCGAAATCGGCCAGACGCGGCACCAGCCAGCGCATCCCGAAGGTCGGCAGGATCGCCAGGTTCAGGCTGCCGCCCGCCGGGTTGACCGTCAGTTTCAGGCTGGCCTGCGCGATCTTGTTCAGCGCCGCGCGCATCTCGGCGGCGTATTCGGCGGCCTCCGGCGTCAGGGTCATGCGGCGGCCCTCGCGGATGATCAGCGTCACGCCCAGTTGCTCTTCCAGGGTCTGAAGCTGGCGGCTGACCGCGCTCTGGCTCAGGTTCAGTTCCTCGGCCGCCGCCGTGGCGCTGCCCAGCCGGTCCAGTGCCTCCAGCGCGCGCAGGCTGGCGGTCGAGGGCAGGAAGCGGCGGGGCAGGAGGGGCATATATGCGGTTTCCTCATGAATGGATGCAGAATTCGCGTTATTTCTTACCGTGAAGTTAAGATACAGTGCAAGAAACCCGCATTTTTCTCATATGGAGACCCGATCATGAGCCTCGACGCCCCCCAGATCCGCGACAAAGACAAGCCCGACCTGTCGTCTTTCGACTGGCAGGACCCTTTTCTGCTGGAAAATCAACTGCTTGAAGAAGAGCGTATGATTTCCCAAAGCGCCCGTACGTTCGCGCAGGAAAATCTTCAGCCCCGCGTGATCCGCGCCTATGCCGAGGAAGAGACCGACCCCGGCATTTTCCGCGAGATGGGCGAAATGGGCCTTCTGGGCACCACGATCCCCGAGGAATATGGTGGTTTGTCAGCCGGTTACGTCAGCTACGGCCTCGTCGCCCGCGAGATCGAGCGAGTCGATTCCGGCTACCGCTCGATGATGAGCGTCCAATCCTCGCTCGTCATGTATCCCATCTACGCCTACGGCACTGAAGAACAACGCCGTAAGTACTTGCCAGGATTGGCAAAAGGCGAGTTGATCGGGTGCTTCGGCCTGACCGAACCGGACGCCGGATCGGACCCCGCCGGCATGAAGACCCGCGCCGAAAAGACCAGCACAGGCTACCGCCTGACGGGCTCGAAAACGTGGATTTCCAACTCTCCGATCGCCGATGTCTTCGTCGTCTGGGCCAAGTCCGAGGCGCATGGCGGCAAGATCAAGGGCTTCGTTCTGGACAAGGGCATGAAGGGCCTCGGCGCCCCGAAAATCGCCGGGAAACAAAGCCTTAGGGCGTCCATCACCGGCGAGATCGTCATGGACGGCGTCGAGGTGGACGAGGACGCGCTCCTGCCCAATGTCGAAGGGCTCAAGGGGCCGTTCGGCTGCCTCAACCGCGCCCGCTACGGCATTGCCTGGGGCGTCATGGGCGCCGCCGAGTTCTGCTGGCACGCCGCCCGGCAATACGGGCTCGACCGCCAGCAATTCGGCCGCCCGCTGGCCCAGACCCAACTGTTCCAGAAAAAGCTTGCCGACATGCAAACCGAGGTCACGCTCGGCCTTCAGGCGGCGCTGCGCACCGGCCGCCTCATGGACGAGGCCAGCGCCGCGCCCGAGATGATCAGCCTCATCAAGCGCAACAATTGCGGCAAGGCGCTCGACATCGCGCGCATGGCCCGCGACATGCATGGCGGCAATGGGATTTCCGAGGAATATCAAGTCATTCGCCACATGATGAACCTCGAGACCGTGAACACTTACGAGGGCACGCATGACGTGCACGCGCTGATCCTGGGCCGCGCCCAGACCGGCCTGCAGGCGTTTTTCTGAAACCGAGGCCGGCAGGGGGTGTTGCCATCGGCGGCGCTACGGGTAACGTGCGGGGCGCATCAACCAGGGCCTGACCG
>JAASSQ010000297.1 GCA_021767845.1 Roseovarius sp.
CCCGAACAGTCGATCCCGAGGGCCGAGTTGCCGCCCCACAGATAGGGCGTGCCGATCAGCCGTTCGGCGACAGCGACGGGATCCTCCTCGGGGCGGTCCACCGGGCGCAGGTGCACCGACGGCACGAACAGCACGCCCTCCGGCGTGGAGATGCGCGACCAGCGGCCCTCGGCGCGCTCGACGGTGACGCGGGCGCCAAGGCTCAGCAACAGGCGTTCGGCCCCGGTCTTGAAATCCGGCGCGGTCAGGGCCTGTGTCATCCGCGCGGCGACCACGTGGGTCACGGGCTGGCGGGGGGCGGCCAGTGCCGCGGCCTCGACATATCCCGCATGGCCATCGCGCAGACCATAGCCGAAGGTGAACCCGTCACGCTCTTCCAGCAGCCGGAACCCTTGCCCGAACAGCAATTCACGCTCGCGCCGCCCGCCCGGTTCGGCCCACAACGTCGTAACCGGGGCGATGACCTGCCGGTCCTCGCCCTCGACGAAGAGATCGGCCTCGACCTGCCCCACGAGCGCCGCATCGGCCACGCGGCCATTGCAATGCAGGCGGCGGCGGTCGGTCACAGGTCCAGCACGCCGGGCAGCGCCTGCAGCAGGGCGCGCGCGCCCATGCCGACCCCACCCTTGGGCCGGGCCGGCGCGGGCGTCGGGTTCCAGCCGTAGATGTCGAAATGCGCGTAGCGCCCGTCGCCCGCGAAGCGCCGCAGGAACAGCGCAGCGGTGATCGCCCCGGCGAAGCCACCCTTGGGCGCGTTGTCCAGATCGGCGATGCCGGGTTCGATCATCGCCTCGTAGGGCTCATGGAAGGGCAACCGCCAGACCGGGTCGGCCACCTCGGAGGCGGCGCGGTCCAACGCCTGCACCAGCCCCGCGTCATCGGTGAAATAGGGCGACAGGTCCGGCCCCACGGCCACCCGCGCCGCGCCGGTCAGCGTGGCCATCGACACCATCAGGTCGGGGCTTTCCTCGCCCCCGTAGGCCAGCGAGTCGGCCAGCACCAGACGGCCTTCGGCGTCGGTATTGTTGATCTCCACCGTCAGGCCGTTGCGCGCCGTCAGGATGTCGCCGGGGCGGAACGCGTTGCCCGCCACGGCGTTTTCCACCGCCGGCACCAGAACCCGCAGGCGCAGCGGCAGGTCCAGCGCCATGATCATCTGCGCCAGCCCCAGCACCGTGGCCGCGCCGCCCATGTCCTTTTTCATGAGCGCCATGCTGGCCGCGGGTTTGAGGTTCAGCCCGCCGGTATCGAAGCAGACCCCCTTGCCCACCAGCGTCAGCGTCGGGCCGCTCTCGCCCCACCGCATGTCGATCAGGCGCGGCGCCTCGGCCCCGGCGCGGCCGACCGTGTGGATCATCGGGAAATTCTGCTCCAGCAGCGCCTCGCCCCGGATCACGTCGATCGACGCGCCGTGGCGGGTGGCCAGCGTGGCGCAGGCCCCTTCCAGATCGGCCGGCCCCATGTCCGCGGCGGGGGTGTTGATGAGATCGCGGGTCAGCGCCTCGCCCGCGGCAATGGCCTCGATCCGCGTGGCATCGACGCCTTCGGGCGCCACCAGCCGCGCGGTTGCCGGTTTCTGCTCGTGATACCGGTCGAAGGCGTAATGCGACAAAAGCCAGCCCAGGGCCTCTTCCGGGGCGCGCTCGGGGTCCAGCCCCTCGATCCGGTAGCTGCCCTCGGGCAGCTTGGCCGCGCAGCCCGCAAGGTGGAACCGGCCGCGCGCCCGCGCGGCGGCGGTGCCATACCCGGCGAGCGCCATCGCGATGCCGCCCGCATCGTCCGGCACCAAAGCCACCTCGCCCAGACCGGCCGCGAACCCCGTGGCCCGGATCCACCGCGCCACGCGCTCGGGCTGTGCGTCAAGCCAGGGGTCAAGCGCGTCCTGCTCGATCACATGCAGGGGAATGGCCGCCGCATCGGCGGGGGCGAATGTCAGGTCCATGGGGCGCGTCCCTTTGCCTTGGGATGTTTCGCGCCCAGCCTATCCGCCCTGTCGCCGCCTGCAAGCGGTCAAATGGTGAGGTCGCGGATATCCCACATTTCGCCCAGGCAGGTCTCTCCCACCCGCAGCAGCCGCGACAGCGTGGCGGCCAGCGCGATCCGGTCGCCGGCGTCGATGCAGCCGGTCACGTCGGCGGCCACCTTGGCCAGCACGCTCATCCCGACCTGGTCGGACATGGCGATCAGGCTGCGGGTGCTGCGGCGCATGTCGTCCAGCCGCCCTTCGCGGTGGCAGCGTTCGGCGTGCGACAGGCGCACCGCCACTTCCTCCAGCGCGCGGCAGATCACGTTCTCGGCCCCCGTCTCGCCCAGTTGCGCGACAAGCTCTTCCAGCCGCGCCGCATCCAGCCGCACGGTTTCCGTCTGTTTCAGCAAGGTCACCTGTTCCACTTTCTCACCCCGGTCTTGCATCGCCCCCACGCGACGCTGCCCAGACTGGCGCAGGAAGGTTCCGAAATCCTTTCGGCGTGGCGATATTGTCTCTCGAATTCGTGAAGAATACCCACTATCACCTTGTCGGAAAGGCCGATCCGAGGGACATGAATGGAACACGCCCGCCCGCTGCCCACCTATCTGGTGCATCGCTATCACGGCTGGAAGGCGACCGCCTATGCCGAGAACCAATCCTGGTATCGCCGGCTGGCCACCGAGGGGCAGCACCCGCGCGCCATGATGATCTCGTGCTGCGACAGCCGCGTGCATGTCACCTCGATCTTCGGCGCCGACCAGGGCGAATTCTTCATTCACCGCAACATCGCCAACCTGGTGCCGCCGCACAAACCCGACGGGCAACAGCACGGCACCTCGGCGGCGGTGGAATACGCGGTCACCGCGCTGAAGGTGGCGCACGTGATCGTCATGGGCCATTCCAACTGCGGCGGCGTGCAGGGATGCCTGGACATGTGTTCCGGCAAGGCCCCCGCGCTGGAGGAGAAATCCAGCTTCGTGGGCCGCTGGATGGACATTCTGCGCCCCGGCTATGAACGGGTGAAGGACATCGCCGACGAGGACAGGCAGCGCAACGCGCTGGAAAAACAGGCCGTCGTGGTGTCGCTGGAAAACCTGCTGACCTTCCCTTTCGTGGCCGAGGCGGTCGAGGCCGGCACGCTGAGCCTGCACGGGCTCTGGCACGAGATCGGCGAAGGCGGGGTCGAACAATACAACCCCGCCACGGGGACATTCGTTCCGATCTGAGCAGCGCGTTTTCCCACCGGGAAAACGGGGCGGAAAACCCGGTTTTCCGCGCGCTCAGTACAGCGTGCGGCGATACCCCGCCTCGATCGTCTCTTGCGGCGCATCCGCCGCCCCGAGCCCCGAATGATCGTGGACGATCCGGTTCAACGTCGCGACGGGGCGCTCGGCGGGCCATGTCTCGGGCCGCCACAGCCCCGCGCGCATCGGCGCCTTGCCGCAATGCAGGTAGATTTCCCGCGCCGCGA
>JAASSQ010000298.1 GCA_021767845.1 Roseovarius sp.
ATCGGCATCGCCTCGGCCGCGGAATTCCGGGTGACGCGCCTGCGCGAGGTGCCGCTGCTGCGCGACCCTTACGTGATGGTGGTGCCGGCCGCGCGCGGTGATGCCGCGGCCGATTACCTGCACGGGCGCACCGGCCTGCCCTTCCTGCGATACAGCAAGAAACAGTTGATGGGCCGCCGGATCGAGGCGCAGCTGCGCCGGTTGCGGCTGGACATCCCCGCGCCGCTGGAATTCGAAAGCACCCCGGCGATCCTGAACATGGTGGCGGAGGGCCGGGGCTGGGCCGTGACCACCGCTTTGAACCTGCATTGCGCCGAGGCCGCGCCGGAGCGGTTGAGCGTCCTGCCCTTTCCCGATGCGGGCTTCGTGCGCCTTTTGTCGGTCTTTCAGGCCGAGGGGTTGCCGGAGGCGGTGGTCGAACTGTTCGACACCGCCCTGCGCCCCTTGCTGCGGTCCCGGGTGATCGCCCCGGCGGTGGCGCGCTGCCCGTGGCTGGACGGGGAATTCCGACTGCTCGAGGAGGGGGCGTGAGCCGGGCTCAGCGCGACGGGCGGACCGGGAACCGGGCGCGGATCTGCGCGTCCTGCGCCGTGGTCAGGTAGGCGGGGTGGTGTCGCTTCAGAATGGCGCGCGCCCGGTCGCGCGCGACCGTCCAGATGTCGGGCGCGCCCTTGCCGTGCCATGTGGCGGGCGGGTCGCGGTCGGCGAGCGTCGGGTAGGTATAGTCGCGCTCCATCGCGGCGTAGGTTTGCGCCGAGCCAAGGAAATGCCCCTCGCCCAGAACGGCGGCGTGGATCGACTCGAGGCCGATGGCCTCTTCCGTGACCTCGATCCCGCGCAGGATGCGGTAGATCGCGGCGTGCATGTCGTTGTCCAGCACGAAGGCCTCGAAGCTGGCTCCCAGAAGCGACGCCGTCATGCCCGAGCTTTCATAGATCAGATTGCCGCCCGCAAGCCCGGCGGCCAGCGCGGTCAGGCCCTTTTCGACGCCGTATTGCGCGTCGATCGCCTTGGCATCGGTCATCGCGGCGGCCACCCCCGAGGGCAGGCCCAGCCAGTTCGAGATCTGCGCCGAGGCTGCATTCATCACCGCGATTTCCCCGCCGCCGCCCGCAAAGGCCCCGGTGCGCAGGTCGATGACCAGCGGCCAGTTGGAAAAGATCATCGGGTGGCCGGGACGAATGGCATGGACCATCACCAGGCTGGCCAGCGTTTCGGCCAGCGATTGCGTCAGGAAGCCCGCCAGCGTCGCCGGGGCGGTCGCACCGGATTGCGCGGCGGTGATGCAGGACATCGGAATATTGTGGGCGATGCATTCGTAAACCACATCGACGGCATCCGCGCCGAACCGCATGGGCGAGATGATCGGGCTGATATGCGCCTTGAGGAAGGGGCGGCGCGCGAACGCTCCCTCGCCACCCGCCGCGATGTCGAGCATCGCGACGACCGGACCGACATGATCGGACAGGGTGAAAGAGGTTGCCACCGGTTTCGTGGTGTTGCGGATCAGCGCATAGGCCGTGTTGATGTCCAGCTCCAGGCTGCAATCCACATCGGTGGCCACGCAGCACCGGGTGAACCAGCTCACGTTTTCCAGGCAATCCTGAAGCCGGGTGAAATCGTGCAGATCGGCCAGCGTGGAGGGGCGGTATCGGCCGCTCTCCAGATCCAGGGTCTGCACCGCCGCGCCGCCGGTGCCAAAATGCACCGCCTGCCCGCCCACCTCGATCGACCGCGCGGGATCGCGCCCGTGCAGCACGAAGCGCCGCGCGGCACCGGCAATCGCGTCCTCGACCAGCGCGGCGGGAAAGCGGATGCGCCCGTCGCCCCTGTCCTCGGCGCCGGCGGCAAGCAGATCGGCGGTCAGGCGCGGCGGCGCCTCGCCCAGGCCCAAGTCGGCCAGCAGCCGCAGGGCGCCGTGGTAGATCGCCTGCATGTCGGATGGCGAAAGCGGCGCGTATTGGCCGCCCCGCTGCCCCGGCGGGCTTGGATTGGCAGGCGCTTGCGCGCGTTGTGCAAGCTTGTGCTTGCGCCCGCCGCTGCGCCTTTGCGCTGATCTTGCCATTGCGCCGCCTTTCCGGCCCCGCGCCCTTGGGCCAAAACCAAAGATTTCGGTGCCGCCAGAAGACGCGACGCGCCCCGCACTCGCAAGTCAAACCCGTCCGGCTCCGAAAAATCCAATAGGGGGTTCGAAAATTTCGAAACCGGCAATCGGACGTTGCGCCCCGCAGTCCTTGCGCCCGAGACTGCGCCCTATGAGATCAGGAGGCAGCATGAAGACGCGGACCAAGGTTGCAGTCATCGGCGGTGGCATCGCCGGATGCTCGACGCTTTATCATTTGACGCAGGAAGGCTGGAGCGATGTCGTCCTGATCGAGCGGGACGAGTTGACCTCGGGCACCACGTGGCATTCGGCCGCGCAGGTCACCAATTTCGGGATGAACCAGACGACGGTCGGCCTCAAGCGCCATTCCATCGAGCTGTACAAGACGCTGCGCGACGACCCGGACTATCCGGTGGGCTACCATCACGGCGACGGCGGGATCCGCCTTGCCAATACCGAGGCGCAAATGCAGGGCTATCGCCACTTCGCCTCGATGGCACGTGGCATGGGCGTCACCTACGAGGTGATCGACGCCGAGGAATGCGCGCGGCGCCACCCCCTGATCTCCACCGACAACCTGCTTGGCGGTCTCTGGGACGGCGAGGACGGCGATATCGACCCCGCGCAGCTTTGCCAGGCGCTGGCGTTCCATGCGCGAAGGGCGGGCGCGGAGGTCTATCGCCAGACCGGCGTGACCGGCTTGACCCAGAAGGCGGATGACACCTGGACCGTCGAAACCGACAAGGGCGCGATCGACGCCGATATCGTCGTCAACGCATGTGGATACCGCGTGAACGAGGTGGGCGCGATGATGGGCGTGCATCACCCGGTCGCGTCGATGGAGCACCAGTATTTCGTGACCGAGGACATTCCCGCCATCGCCGAGGCGGGCCACCGGATGCCGCTGCTGCGCTGCCCGATCTCGGACTATTACTCCCGCCAGGAAAAGGGCGGGCTGCTTGTCGGCTTCTACGAACAGGATTGCCGCACCTGGGGGATGGACGGGATCAGCCCGAGCTTTTCCAACGATCTGTGCCCCGATGATCTGGACCGCGTGATGGACGTGCTGGAAGGCGCGTTCCAGCGGATGCCGGTGCTGGCCGAGACCGGCATCAAGCGGGTGGTCAACGGCCCGATCACCTACACGATCGACGGCGCGCCGCTGGTCGGCCCGATCCCCGGCAAGCGCAACGCCTTTTGCATCATCGGCCTGCGCGCGGGGCTGGGCGAAGGCGGCGGGCATGGCTGGCTTCTGGCGCAACAGATCGTGCATGGCGAGGCCTGTTACGATACGTGGTGCATCGATCCGCGCCGCTTCACCGGCCACGCCAACG
>JAASSQ010000057.1 GCA_021767845.1 Roseovarius sp.
TCGCGCGAGGCGCGCGCCAGATCGCCCAGTTCATCCACCGACCGCAGGATCGTGCGCACGCGCAGCGCGATTTCCTCGCCGAACCCGGTCAGCCGCACCTGCCGCGCACCGCGCTCGAACAAGACCGTGCCAAGCGTATCCTCCAGCTCACGGATCTGCACCGACAGCGCGGGCTGCGAGATCGCACAAGCCTCGGCCGCGCGGCCGAAATGGCCATGCCGGGCCAGGGCCTCGAAATAGCGCAACTGCTTGATGGTGAGGTTTTTCATAACCTCAAGTTATCGCGACAATCAATAAATGCAACTTAAACCAATGAGTGTGATTTGTTACAAGTCATGACTACATATCGGAAGGAGCGATTCACGCGCCCCGGTGCCCGATGCCTGATCGGGTCCGCGCCGCGCGGCGGCAGCTTCTTCGACGGATCAACAGCCGGTCCCGCACCGCAGCAAGATGGAGAGAGAAATGGACGGAAACGATGTGAACGCGTCGGGCAAATGCCCGGTCATGCACGGTGGCCTGACAGCCATCGGCACCTCGAACATGGATTGGTGGCCCAACACGCTCAATCTCGACATCCTCCATCAGCACGACACCAAGAGCAATCCGCTCCCCGAGGTCGAGTATCGCAAGGAGGTCAAGAAACTTGATTTCGAGGCTCTCAAGAAGGACCTCAAGGCGCTGATGACCGACAGCCAGGAGTGGTGGCCCGCCGACTATGGCCACTATGGCGGCCTGATGATCCGCCTCGCCTGGCACTCGGCCGGCTCCTATCGCCTGGCTGATGGGCGCGGTGGCGGCGCCGCCGGCAACATCCGTTTCGCGCCGCTGAACTCGTGGCCCGACAACGGCAACCTCGACAAGGCCCGCCGCCTGCTGTGGCCGCTGAAGAAGAAATACGGCAACAAGATCTCCTGGGCCGATCTGATCCTTCTGGCCGGCACGATGGCCTATGAATCGATGGGCCTGAAGACCTATGGCTTCTCCTTCGGCCGCGAGGACATCTGGCACCCCGAGAAAGACACCTACTGGGGCGCGGAAAAGGAATGGCTGGCGCCGTCCGACGAACGCTATGCCGACCTGGAAAACCCGGCCACGATGGAAAACCCGCTGGCCGCCGTGCAGATGGGTCTCATCTACGTGAACCCCGAAGGCGTGAACGGTCAGCCCGACCCGATGAAAAGCGCCGCGCAGGTCCGCGAGACCTTCGCCCGCATGGCCATGGACGACGAGGAAACCGCCGCCCTGACCTGCGGTGGCCACACCGTCGGCAAGTGCCACGGCAATGGCGATGCCGCGACGCTCGGCCCGGAACCCGAAGCTGCCGACGTGGAGGCCCAGGGCTTCGGCTGGGTGAACCCGAACCTCGACGGCAAGGCGGCCAACGCCGTGACCTCGGGTCTGGAAGGCGCGTGGACCACGAACCCGACGCAATGGGACATGGGCTATTTCGACCTGCTGTTCGGCTACGAGTGGGAACTGACCAAGTCGCCCGCCGGCGCGTGGCAGTGGCGCCCGATCGACATCAAGGAAGAGGACATGCCGGTCGATCCGAGCGATCCCTCCAAGCGCGCGATGCCGCTGATGACCGATGCCGACATGGCGATGAAGGTCGATCCGATCTATAACGAGATCTGCCAGAAATTCATGGCCGATCCCGAGTATTTCGCCGACACTTTCGCCCGCGCCTGGTTCAAGCTGACCCACCGCGACATGGGTCCGCGCGAACGCTACATCGGCCCGGACGCGCCTCAGGAAGACCTGATCTGGCAGGACCCGGTTCCGGCGGGATCGACGGATTACGACGTGGCCGCGCTCAAGGCCAAGATCGCCGACAGCGGCCTGTCGGTGTCCGACATGGTCGCAACCGCATGGGACAGCGCCCGCACCTTCCGCGGATCCGACCTGCGCGGCGGCGCCAACGGCGCGCGCATCCGCCTTGCCCCGCAGAAGGACTGGGAAGGCAACGAGCCGGAGCGCCTGCAAAAGGTTCTCGCAACGCTCGAACCGATCGCGGCCGAGGCGGGCGCCAGCATCGCCGACACGATCGTTCTGGCCGGCAACGTCGGGATCGAACAGGCCGCCAAGGCCGCCGGGTTCGACATCGAGGTGCCCTTCGCACCGGGCCGCGGCGACGCGACCGACGAGATGACCGACGCCGAGTCCTTCGACGTGCTGGAGCCGGTGGCCGACGGCTTCCGCAACTGGCTCAAGAAGGATTACGTGGTCAAGCCCGAGGAACTGATGCTGGACCGCGCGCAGTTGCTGGGCCTGACGGCGCCCGAAATGACCACCCTGATCGGCGGGATGCGGGCGCTTGGCACCAACCACGGCGGCACCAAGCACGGCGTCTTCACCGAAAACGAAGGCGCGCTGACCACGGACTTCTTCGTGAACCTCACGGACATGTCCTATCGTTGGGTACCCACGGGCGAGAACCTCTACGAGATCCGCGACCGCAAGACCGACGAGGTCAAGTGGACCGCGACCCGCGTGGACCTCGTGTTCGGCTCCAACTCGATCCTGCGCGCCTATGCCGAGGTCTATGCCCAGGACGACAACAAGGAGAAGTTCGTCAAGGACTTCGTTGACGCCTGGACCAAGGTGATGAACGCCGACCGCTTCGACCTCGAAGACTGATCGGCTCTGATCCCGCATATGGGCGGCGCCTCGCACGGGGCGCCGCCTTTTTCATGCGCGCCCCAATGACCCGCATTGTATTGCCCATAAAAAAAACGGCCGGCGAAATCCTCGCCGGCCGCTTCATCGGTCTGTCGCGCGATCAGCCGATGATCTCGTTCAGCGTCGCGGAGGGGCGCATCACCGCGGCCATCTTGGCCGGGTCGGTGTGGTAATAGCCCCCGATATCCACCGGCTTGCCCTGCGCGCCGACCAGTTCGGACAGGATCGCCTCCTCATTCTCGGCCAGGGCCTTGGCGATCGGCGCGAAATGCGCGGCGATCTCGGCGTCGTCGGTCTGCGCGGCCAGTGCCTCGGCCCAGTAGCGGGCGAACCAGTAATGGCTGTCGCGGTTGTCCGGCTGCCCGACCTTGCGCGAGGGCGAGCGCCCGTGGTCCAGCACGCCCTGCGTGGCGGCCTCGACCCCGCGGCCCAGAACGCGGGCCTTGTCGTTGCCCCGCGCATCGGCCAGGAATTTCAGGCTTTCGCCAAGCGCGCAGAACTCGCCCAGGCTGTCCCACCGCAGGTGGTTTTCCTCGACCAGCTGCTGCACGTGCTTGGGCGCCGAGCCGCCCGCGCCGGTCTCGAACAGGCCACCGCCGTTCATCAGCTTGACGATCGACAGCATCTTGGCCGAGGTGCCCAGTTCGAGGATCGGGAACAGGTCGGTCAGGTAATCGCGCAGCACGTTGCCGGTGATCGCGATCGAGTTCTCGCCCTTGCGGATGGTTTCCAGCGTCTGCCGGGTCGCTTCGCGCGGGGCCATGATCTTGAACTTGTCGGCCACGCCCTCGGCCTCCAGGATCGGGCGGACGAACTTGATCAGCTCGGCATCATGCGCCCGGCTTTCATCCAGCCAGAAGATCGCCTCGCAACCTTCGGCCTTCTGCCGCTCGATCGCCAGCTTGACCCAATCCTCGATCGGCGCCTTGCGTGCCGAGGCCGCGCGCCAGATATCGCCTTCCTCGACCTTGTGCTGGTGCAGCACCTCGCCATTGGCCAGAATCAGCTTCACGGTTCCGTCGGCGGGGATCTCGAAGGTGGTGGGGTGGCTGCCGTATTCCTCGGCCTTCTGCGCCATCAGGCCGATATTCTGCACGGCCCCCGCGGTCGCCGGGTCAAGTGCGCCGGTTTCCTTGAAATAGGCGATGCTCTCGTCATAGACCGGCGCATAAGAGCTGTCGGGGATCACGCAGTTGGTATCGTGCTGTGCGTCGTCCGGGCCCCAACCCTTGCCGCCGGCCCGGATCAGCGCCGGCATCGAGGCGTCGATGATCACATCAGAGGGCACGTGCAGGTTGGTGATGCCCTTGCCGGAATCCACCATGTACATCGGCGGGCGCTCGGCCATGACCTTTTCGATCTCGGCCACGATCTCGGGCTCGTCCTTGACCTGTTCCATCATCGCGCCAAGGCCGGAATTGGGGTTCACGCCAAGCGCCTTCAGCTTGTCGCCATGCTTGTCGAAGACCGGCTTCAGGAACTGCTTGACCGCATGACCGAAGATGATCGGGTCAGACACCTTCATCATCGTGGCCTTCATGTGCAGCGAGAACAGCGTCCCCTCCTGCTTGGTCTTCTCGATCTCCTCGGCCAGGAAGGCATCCAGCGCCTTGGCGCTCATGAACGTCGCATCCACGACCGTGCCGGCGGGGAAATCCACACCCTCTTTCAGGATCTCTTCGCTGCCGTCTTCCTTGACCAGAACGATCTTCGCGGGCCCGGCCTGCGCCTCGGTCAAGGTGGCGGACTGCTCGTTCGAGTAGAAATCGTTGGCGCCCATCGACGCCACGCGCGTCTTGCTGTCGGCGGACCACTCGCCCATCGAATGCGGGTTGCTCTGCGCGAATTTCTTGACGGCGGCCGCGGCGCGGCGGTCCGAATTGCCCTCGCGCAGAACCGGGTTCACCGCCGACCCCTTGATCGCGTCATAACGCGCCTGGATTTCCTTCTCGGCGTCGGTTTCGGGCTCATAGGGGTAATCGGGCAGGGCATATCCCTGCTCCTGCAGCTCCTTGATCGCCGCGACAAGCTGCGGGATCGAGGCCGAGATGTTCGGCAGCTTGATGACGTTCGCCTCGGGCGTCTTGACAAGCTTGCCCAGCTCGGCCAGGTCGTCGGACTGGCGCTGGTCCTCGCTCAGGTAATCGGGGAACGCCGCCAGGATACGCCCGGCCAGCGAGATGTCCTTGGTGCCCACCGACACGCCCGCGGCATCGGCAAAGCTGCGGATAATCGGCAGAAGCGACGCCGAGGCCAGCTCGGGCGCTTCATCGACCTTGGTGTAGATGATGTCAGGAGTGTTGT
This sequence comes from Roseovarius sp., assembly GCA_021767845.1. Classification (GTDB taxonomy): domain Bacteria; phylum Pseudomonadota; class Alphaproteobacteria; order Rhodobacterales; family Rhodobacteraceae; genus Roseovarius. The sequence goes on from JAASSQ010000057.1 coordinate 4,987, forward strand.
CGTCTTGCATGGTCAACCACCTTTGTTGTCTCCCGCGCCTCTTACGTCAAATGGCGGCGCTCGGCAACGGTATACCGTAGCATACTAAAAATTTTTGCGAAAAACATCGCGCCCCGGCGGGTCTGCCCCGCGCTGCACCGGCGGCAAGACCCGGGGTGCGGTCTAGTTGAAGGCGGTCAAGTCCACCGCGGTCGCGTGACGGCTCGACACCGAGGACGGCGCGCGGTCGATCTCCATCTTCTCGGGCGATACCGGATGTCCCCGGCCAAGCGCGACGTGCAGTTGCACATAGGCCACCGCCGCGTCCCGCATGTTCTGCGCCAATGCCCCGCGCGCGGCCGACAACGCGCGTTCCCGCTCCAACAGTTCGGCCACGGCAACGGCATCGCCCGCCGCCAACGATCCCCGCGCCGCCGACAGCGCGCGGCTGGCGGCCTCGACACTGTCCTGCGCGGCCCGCGCTGCTTTCCGCGCCGAACGCAGCAAGAGTTGCGAGGCCTCCACCTCTTCCACCGCATTCAGCACCGCAACCCGCCACTGAAGATAGGCCTGCCCCGCACGGGCCTCTGCCGCGTCGCGGTCGGCTCCCGGCGAAGACGCCTTGAAAACCGGCATCGCCAGCCCGTCCGCCAGGGGCGTGGCAGGCAACGCGCCCTCTTGCGGCGCCGGGATCATCCCCGACAGGCGCAGCCCCGGATAGCGCGCCGCCGTCTCGTGCGGAAGATCGGCCACCGCCTCTGCATAAAGCCGTTCGGCACGGCGAATGTCGGACCGGGCGCGCAGCAGGTCGGCCGGGATGCCGGGCCGGCCGGCCTCGACCGGCGCGGGTTGACGCCCCCGGAATGCAAGATCCCGGCGCAGGTCCTGCACGCGGACGCCCAGAAGGGCGGCCAGACGCTTGCGGCTTCGAGTGATTTCACTGTCGAGCCGCGGCAACTCCGCCTCGGTTTCGGCCAGAGGCGACCGGGCGCTCATCACGTCAAGGCGGGTCGCCCGGCCCGCCCGCGCCTGCGCCATCGCGCTCTGCAAGGTTTCCCGGCGCGAGGCCCGGTCCTGCACCCGGAACGCGCGGCTGGCCTGGAAATAGCGCATGTCGGCATAGCTCTGCGCGACTTCGGCCAGAACCGCGCGCCGAACCTCGTCCGTGCCGTATTCGGCAGCCTCCAGCCGGGCCAGGGCCGCACGGCCCGCCGATCCGAAATCCCCGATCCGCGCGATCCGGCCCCAAAGGCCCGCGCCGTCGCGCACCGCCCCGCTGGACGAGACGCGCATCGCGCGGCCGCCCGCCCGGGCCTTGAACCCGGCTTCGGCCTCGGCCTGGCGCAGCCGGTCCCGCGCCTGCGCCGCGTCCAGGTCGCTGGCAAGGCTCGTTTCGACCAGCCCTTCCAGCACCGGGTCGTTGAAATGGGTCCACCACCGGGTGTCCGCCCGGCTGGGTGTTTCGACGGGCTCCAGGATCGCATGGGTGCCCGCGGAACCAGCGGTCGGGGCAACGGGCACGCCGGTTGCCGCGCAGCCGGCCAGGCACAGCCCGAGCGGGATCAGGATCAATCCTCGCATGATACGCACTACTCTTTAACTGCCTCGTTACTGGCTCTGCCGCGTCTGTCGGCGGCTTTCGGCCTGCATTGATTATCGAAAGATACCAAGAAACCCGGCACTGTTCCACATTGGGGAAGCAATGGGCGGATAATGTTGGAACTGTGTCATTTCTGCCCGTGGGACGCGCGCGCCCGTCATTCCCGCAGGGCACGACTGAAAAAGGCCAGCACCGGTTCGGCCAGATAGACGATCGGAGCCCGCGCCCCGGTCTGGAAAAAGACCTCCACCGGCATCCCCGGCCGCAATGCCCCGTCCCCGACATCACGCAGGCTGGCCGCATCGGGCGTCACCTCGACGGCATAGAACGCCGTCCCCGTCGCAGCGTCGCGCATCGCATCCGCCGACACGCGCGTCACGCGTCCGCGCGCCTCCGGGGTCAGATCACGGCCCAGGCCGGGAAAGCGCAACACGGCCACCTGCCCGACATGCAGATCAGTCACGCTCACCGTATCGACCCGCGCCGAAACAACGGGGGGCCGCCCCCCCGGCACGATATGGGCCAGGGGCTCCGCCGCGCCGATCACCGCCTGTTGCGACACCGCCATCCCCTGCAGGATGCCGTCGGCAGGCGCCCGGATCTCAAGCTGCGACAGGCGGTCCTGCAGGTCATGTTTGCGCGCCTGCAACTCGATCTCCCGGTATTCGAGATCCCGCAACAGGCGCGCGGCCTCTTCGCGGCGGCGGGTGACAAGCTGGTGGCGGGCAATCTCGTTGCTGGCGATCCGGCCGCGCGATTGCGCCATGTCGGCCTCGACCCGGCCGATCCGGCCGGCAAGGGCCGCCGCCTCGCGCCGCAGGGCGCGGACGCGCGTCGCCCGTGTCAGCCCGCGGCGCAGCAACCGGTCATGGTCGCGCAACTCGACCGCCACCAGATCGGCCTGGGCCTTGAGCGCGTCGCGCTCGCTTTCAAGCCCGCGCAGGTGGGCGCGGATCTGCCGGTTTTCTTCTTCCAGCAAGGCCCGCGCCTGCCGGAACGCGGCGCGGCGCAGCTCGAACAGCCCGCGTTCCCCCGCGACAAGCCCGGCCGCCGCGCGATCGCCCCCGGCCGCCCGGGTCAGGCCGGCGGGAAAGGTGACTGCACTTGCCGCGTCGCGTTCGGCCGACAGCCGCGCACGCCGCGCGGCGATCTCGCGCAGCTGTCCCTTGATCGCGGCCAGTTCCGTCGCAAGCGGCCGCGCCCTGAGCCGGATCAGCACCTGTCCCCGGCGCACCTCTGCCCCCTCCCGCACCAGCACCGCCTCCACGACCCCGCCATCGGGATGCTGCACGACCCGGCGATCGGGGTCGGCGCGGACGATCCCGCCGGCCACGACCGCCCCGGACAGGCGGGCCGTCACCGCCCAGGTTCCCAGACCGGCCATCAGCACGGCCAGGGCCACGACACCGGCTGCCACGGGCCGCGCCGCCGGCCACCGCGCCGCGCTCATGACGCACCCTGTCCGGCGGATCGGATGACGCTGGCAACCGGCCCGGCATTGCGCAGCGTATCGCGCAGCACCTCGTCGCGCGGTCCAAGGGCCGTGATGGCCCCGTTCTCGATCACCATCAGCCGATCGCATTCGGCGATTGCCGCGGGCCGATGGGTCATCACGATCACCGAACGGCCCCGCCGCCGGACCGCGCGCACCGCGCGGTTGAGCGCCGCCGAGCCTTCGGCATCCAGCATCGAGTTCGGCTCGTCCAGGATCAGCACCATCGGATCGCCAAAAAGCGCGCGGGCCAGCCCGATCCGCTGACGCTGCCCGCCGGACAACTGCGCGGCGGTGTCGTCGAGCATCGTGTCGTAGCCCCGGGGAAGGCGCAGGATCAACTCATGCGCATGGGCCTGCCGCGCCGCCGCGATCACGGCCTCGGGCGAGGGATCGGGGGCCATGCGCGCGATATTCTCGGCCACGGTGCCGGGCAGCAGCGTCACGGTCTGCGGCAGGTAGCCGACATACCGTGCCAGATCCTCCGGCGCATACTGGTCCAGCGCCGCCCCGGCCAGCCGCAGATCTCCGGCCGCCAGCGGCCAATAACCGGCAAGCGTGCGGGCCAGCGCCGATTTTCCCGCGCCGCTGCGCCCGATCACGCCTAGCGCCGCGCCGGGCCGAAGATCGAACGCGATATTGCACAGCACCGGCGCGCGGCTCCCCGGGGGCACCACCGTCATGCCCTTGGCCGTCAGCCGCGCGTCCGGCCTTGGCAGGGCGGTCACCGGCGCAGGCGGCGCCACCGCCGCCAGGTAGGCCCCAAGGCCGCGCCAGCCCGCGCGCGCCTGTTCGATTGCGGGCCAGTGGCCGATCGCCTGCTCCACCGGGGCCAGCGCCCGCCCCAGAAGAATCGACCCCGCGATCATCGCCCCCGGGGTCATGTCTCCGCCCAGAACAAGGAACGCCCCGAGCCCCAGCATCGCCGATTGCAAGAGCATGCGAAACGCCTTGATGCCAGCCATGAACGTGCCGGTCCAGTCATGCGCTTGCAGCGCCTGATCCAGCGCGGCGTCGCGTAGCCGGGCAAAGCGGGCGCGCAATGGCGCCAAAAGCCCCTGGGACATCACGATTTCGCCCGCCGCATAGGCCCGGTCGGCAAAGGCATGGGCCTGCGCCCCGGCCGCCTGCGCCCGGCGCAATCGCCGCGCTGCAAGCCCCTGGTTCATCAGGGCCAACGCCGCCAAGGCGCCACCGCCCGCCAGGGCCAGCCAGCCAAGCGCCGGATGAAAGACGAAGATCGCCGCAATGAACACCGGCGTCCACGGCAGGTCGAACAGCGCCAGAAGCCCCGGCGACACGAAAAGCCCCTGCACCGCGTCGAGCTCGCGCAGGGCCGCGCGCGACGCTGCCTGCCCAGTCGGGTCGCGCGATCCGCGCAGCATTGCGTCGAAAAGGCGGGCGTCCAGACGCGATCGAAACCGCGCCCCCGCCCGCGCCAACGCGCGGCTCCGCGCCCCATCCAGAACCGCCATCACCGCGTAGAGCACCGCCACGAGCAGCGAGAGCGCGACCAGCGTTTCCACCGACCCCGAGGCCAGAACCCGGTCATAGACCTGCAGCATGTAAAGCGGCCCGGTCAGCATCAGCAGGTTGACGAAAACCGAAAAGAGGAACGCCCAGCCGAACAGGCCCCGCCCCGCCCGGCGCGCCGAACGCAACTCTGAAAACCCCGGGTCTGGCCGGTCCATCGACACGCCGAACGCCTCCGCAGCAGGATACCACGGCGCACAGGTCTAACCGGAAATCGGTAACAATCCCTGAACGCCCCGCGCGAAACCGCGCCCCTGCCGCGGCAGCGCGTTCATCGGACCGGGAAAAATCGAAAATGGCGACCCCGGCAGGATTCGAACCTGCAACCTGCCCCTTAGGAGGGGGCTGCTCTATCCAGTTGAGCCACGGGGCCTCCAGCGCCTTCCATAGCGCGGGCAATCCGGTTTGTCATCGGCCGATTGCACGGGCGCGCGGCGCTTGATCCCGCTTGGCTGTTCGCGATAACAATTGCAAACATATTTCAGGACTCCGTCACTTGACCAACCCCGATCACCGCCCCCTGACCTTGCGCGACGTTTCCGAAGCCTCCGGCGTCTCGGAAATGACGGTCAGCCGCGTGTTGCGCAACCGCGGCGACGTGTCGGACGCCACGCGACAGCGGGTTCTTGAGGCCGCGAAGCGGCTCGGCTACGTGCCCAACAAGATCGCGGGCGCCCTGGCCAGCCAGCGGGTCAACCTCGTGGCCGTCATTATCCCGTCGATGTCCAACATGGTCTTTCCCGAGGTGATGACCGGCATCTCGCAGGTGCTCGAGGAAACCGAGTTGCAGCCCGTCGTCGGGCTGACCGACTACCTGCCCGAGAAAGAGGAAAAGGTGCTCTACGAGATGCTGTCGTGGCGCCCTTCCGGTGTCATCATCGCGGGGCTGGAACATTCCGATCCCGCCCGCGCGATGCTGCGGGCCTCGGGCATCCCGGTGGTCGAGATCATGGACGTGGACGGCACGCCGGTCGATTCGGTCGTCGGGATCTCGCATCGCCGCGCCGGGCAGCAGATGGCGCAGGCCATTCTCAAGGCCGGGCACAAAAGGATCGGTTTCCTGGGCACCAAGATGCCGCTCGATCACCGGGCGCGCAAACGGTTCGAGGGCTTCACCGAGGCGCTCGCAAAGGCCGGGGTCGAGGTGGCGGACCAGGAGTTCTATTCCGGCGGCTCGGCGCTTGTGAAAGGCCGCGAGATGACCGAGACCATCCTGAACCGCACGCCCGATCTGGATTTTCTCTACTATTCGAACGACATGATCGGGGCGGGCGGCCTGATGTACCTGACCGAGAAGGGCGTGAAGATCCCCGACCAGATCGGCTTGGCGGGGTTCAACGGGCTCAACCTGCTCAAGGGCCTGCCGCGCGAACTCGCCACGATGGATGCCTGCCGGCAAGAGATCGGCCGCCGCGCGGCCGAGATCATCGTGCAGCGCGTGAACGCCCCCGGCCCCGGCGAGCCGGTCCGCGTCGCGCTGGAACCGACGATCAGCTTCGGCGACACGCTGCGCCGCCACTGACCCAAGCCCCGCCACGGGGAATCCCGCTCCCCGACCGCAGATCGGCGCAGGACAGCACGGCCGGCCGTTGCCCGCGCATACCCGCATCCTGCAAGGCGCCGAGACGAAAAACCCCGCCCGGATGCGCCGGGCGGGGTTCTGTTTCAGCTTCGGGGCTTGCCCGTATCAGGCCGTCTTCTTGCCCTTGATCGGCGCCCAGATGCGCTTGTTCGTCAGGTACAGAAGCACCGTCAGCACGGTCAGGAAGATCACGCCGGTCAGGCCCGCCTGCTTGCGCGCCATCATGGTCGGCTCCGCCGCCCACATCAGGAAGGCCGCGACATCCTCGGACTGGCTCTCGATCGTGGCTTCGTGGCCGTCGTTGAACTCCACGTCATCGCCGTAAAGCGGCGGGGCCATGGCGATCCAGCCGCCGGGGAAGGCCGTGTTCTCGTAATAGATCGTCCCGGCCTCTTCCTTCTGCTCGCCGGTATAGCCGGTCAGCAGCGAGTAGATGTATTCCGGGCCGCCCATCCCCTTGAAAAGCTGCGCCAGCCCGGTGCCGTACGGCCCGTGGAACCCGGCGCGGGCCTTGGCCATCAGGCTCAGGTCCGGCGCGGTTTCCAGCGCGGATTCGGGGAAGTGGTCAACCGGCCGCGCGGCGCGGAAATCGTCCAGCTCCTCGTCGAACACCTCGAAACGTTCGGCATAGGCGCGCACCTGGTCGGCGGGCATGCCGGGGCCGTTCTCCGAGGTCAGCGTGCGGATCGGCACGTATTTCATGCCGTGGCAGGCCGAGCACACCTCGGTATAGACCTTCAGACCGCGCTGCAGCTGGTTCTGGTCGAAGGTGCCGAACGGCCCCTCGAACGAGAAGTCTATATCCTCGACATGCCCCGCGCCACCGGCGGCCATCGCACCGCCGGCCGAAAGGGTCAGGGCCGTCACTGCGGAGATCGCAATTTTCTTGAACATGATCCTGAGTCCTTTCTTATTCGGCCGGGGTCGCGGCGGGCGCGCCCGAGGCGTCCGGCTTCTTGACGTGGTTCGCCTCGAAATCGGCCTCGATGGTTTCGGGCTGCGGCTCGGGCTTCTCGATCACGCCCAGCAGGGGCAGGATGATCAGGAAGTAGGCGAACCAGTAGGCCGAACCGATCAGGGCGATGACGGGATAGATCCCCTCGGCGGGCATGGCGCCGACCCACATCAGCACGATGAAATCCAGGACCAGCAGGGCGAACCACCACTTGAACATCGGGCGGTACCGGCCCGAGCGCACGCTCGAGGTATCCAGCCACGGCGCCAGCGCCATGACCGCGATCGCACCGAACATCGCCAGCACGCCGAAGAACTTGGCGTCGATGATGCCGCCGGTCAGGAACCCGGCCAGCTGCACGACCCAGACGGTGTCGTCAAAGGCGCGCAGGATCGCGTAGAACGGCAGGAAGTACCATTCCGGCACGATATGCGCGGGCGTCGCCAGCGGGTTGGCCTCGATGTAGTTGTCGGGGTGGCCCAGGTAGTTCGGCATGAAGCCGACCACGGCGAAGAAGATCACCATGATGAGCGCCAGCGCGAACAGGTCCTTGATGACGAAATAGGGCCAGAACGGCACCGTGTCCTTCTCGGCCTCGGCCTTCGAGCCGCGCCGCACCTCGACACCGGTGGGGTTGTTGTTGCCCGTGGTGTGGAAGGCCCAGATGTGCACCGCCACCAGCGCGGCGATCACGAAGGGCAGCAGGTAATGCAGCGAGAAGAAGCGGTTCAGCGTGGCATTGTCCACGGCCGGCCCGCCCAGAAGCCAGGTCTGGATCGGCTCGCCGATGAACGGGATCGCGCCGAACAGGCCGGTGATCACCGTGGCGCCCCAGAACGACATCTGGCCCCACGGCAGCACGTAGCCCATGAAGGCCGTGCCCATCATCAGCAGGTAGATCAACATGCCGATGATCCACGTGATCTCGCGCGGCGCCTTGTAGGAGCCGTAGTAAAGACCGCGGAAGATGTGCAGGTACACCGCCAGGAAGAACAGCGACGCGCCGTTCATGTGCAGGTAGCGGATCATGTGCCCGCCGTTCACGTTGCGCATGATATGCTCGATCGAGGCGAAGGCCAGATCGACATGCGGGGTGTAGTGCATCACCAGCACGATGCCGGTGATGATCTGCAGGGCCAGGCAGAAGGTCAGGACGATCCCCCAGATCCACATCCAGTTCAGGTTCTTGGGGGTGGGGATCATGATGGTGTCATACATCAGGCCGACAATCGGCAGGCGCCGATGCAGCCATTTCGCACCACCGGACTGCGGTTGGTAGTGATCGTGCGGAATTCCGGACATGAGCGCGTTTCCTTATCCCAGTTTGATCGTCGTTTCTTCGACGAATTCTGCGACCGGCACCGGCAGGTTCTCCGGCGCGGGGCCTTTGCGGATCCGGCCCGACGTATCGTAATGCGACCCGTGGCAGGGGCAGAACCAGCCGCCGACGCCGCCTTCCAGCGCATAGTCGCCGGCATTGCCAAGCGGCACGCA
>JAASSQ010000299.1 GCA_021767845.1 Roseovarius sp.
AGGTGACGGCCTACACCCTGTCGCTGGACACGCCCGACAAGATGCGCGAGCAGGCCGCCAAACACGCGCATCGCCCACTGCTCAAGATCAAGCTGGGCACACCCGACGACATGCCCCGCGTCGAGGCCGTGCGGGCGGGCGCGCCCGACGCCCGCATCATAGTGGACGCCAACGAAGGCTGGTCGGCGCAGGTCTATGCCGATCTGGCCCCGCACCTGGTGCGGCTTGGCGTCAGCCTTGTGGAACAGCCGCTTCCGGCGGGCCAGGACGACGCATTGCGCGGGATCGACCGCCCCCTGCCCGTCTGCGCCGACGAATCCTGCCACGACCGAGCAAGCCTAGCGGGGCTGAAGGGCAAGTATGACGTGGTCAATATCAAGCTCGACAAGACCGGCGGCCTGACCGAGGCGCTGGCGCTGCGCGAGGCGGCGCTGACCGAGGGCTACAAGGTGATGGTGGGCTGCATGGTCGGCAGCAGCCTGGCCATGGCGCCGGCGGTTCTGGTGGCCCAGGGCGCGCTGGTGACGGACCTTGACGGCCCGCTTTTGTTGGCCGAAGACCGTGACAACGCTTTGACATTCGATCAGGCCGGGGTGCATCCGCCCGCGGCCGCATTGTGGGGATAACGACATGCGCACCGTTTACGTGAATGGCGACTACCTGCCCGAGACCGAGGCGAAGGTCTCGATCTTCGACCGGGCCTTCCTGATGGCCGACGGCGTCTACGAGGTGACCAGCGTCCTTGGCGGCAAGCTGATCGATTTCCCGGGGCACCTGGCGCGGCTGGAGCGGTCGCTCAACGAGCTTGACATGAAGAAGCCCGCGGCCTTCGACGATCTGCTGGAGATCCACCGCGAACTGGTCCGCCTGAACGGGATCGAGGATGGGCTGATCTATCTCCAGGTCACGCGGGGCAGCGACGGGGACCGGGATTTCGTCTTCCCCGATGCCGAGACGACCGAGCCGACGCTGGTGATGTTCACCCAGTCCAAACCCGGCCTGGCCGACAGCCCGCAGGCCAAGACAGGCTTAAAAATCATAAGCATAGACGATCTTCGCTGGGGCCGGCGCGACATCAAGACGGTGCAGCTTCTCTATCCGTCGATGGGCAAGATGATGGCCAAGAAAGCCGGCTGTGACGACGCCTGGATGGTCGAGGACGGGTTCGTGACGGAAGGCACATCGAACAACGCCTATATCGTCAAGGACGGCAAGATCATCACCCGCGAACTGAGCAACGACATCCTGCACGGCATCACCCGCGCCGCCGTTCTGAAATTCGCGAATGAGGCGCAGATGGTCGTCGAGGAACGCCCGTTCACGATCGACGAGGCGAAGCAGGCGGACGAGGGGTTCGTCACCTCGGCCAGCGCCTTCGTGATGCCGGTGGTCGAGATCGACGGCACGGCGCTGGGTGGCGGGACGCCCGGCCCGGTCGCGACACGGCTGCGGGAGATCTATCTCGAAGAGAGTTTGAAAGCGGCGGTCTGATCGCGCCGGATTTTGTACGAATTGACACATTCGTACATCGGTTTGGTACGGAACTCCGCCCCGCCGGGCGGAGTTTTGTACATTTCGGGGGCTCGCCGGCGCTGCGGCGAGATTTCCGGCGGCGGATTAAGCCGATGGTAACAGTTTCGTGCGACAACCGACTCAGGTTGACCGGACGAGGAGACGGATGGTGACAGATCGAAGAGCGCGAAACGGTGCCCGATTGCGGGTTCGATATTGTTAGAAGCGCCGGGCAAGCCGAAGTCGAACCACTCGGGCCGCAGGCAGCGCGTTTGCGCCTGATTAAGCTTGTGTGACGGGAGGGCCGGACTGGCGGCACGCCCTGTCGCCCGTGGGGGTGACGGCGCCTAACGCCGATGCGAGGGGTGAAGGTGCCTAACGCCGAAGCGATTCGATATCGCGCGCGATGTCCTCGGCGATACGTTCGACCCGGTCCACTGCGTCGGTGCGCTGCGCATAGGCACGCAGGCCGAAGATGGACGCCTGAAGCCGCGCGGCCAGATGCTCGGGGTCGGCGTCGGGCGCGATCTCGCCCTTGTCGCGGGCAGCCCGGAAAGCCTCGGCAAAGGCGGTTTCGGTTTCGCGCATCATGTCCTCGACGGCCTGGCGCAGTTCGGGCGCGTCTCGCGGCGTTTCCAACAGGGTCTTGACCAACATGCAGGCGCGCGACGGGGCGGGCTTGCGGGCGGCATGGCCCAGCATCCGCACATGGGCAGCCAGCCCGGCGATGGGCGAGCCCTCGCGCGCCATCGTCTCGTCCAGAGCCGCGCGCCCGGCCCGGGCGTAGCGGTCCAGCGCGGCGCGGAACAGCGCCTCTTTCGAGCCGAAGGCGCTATAGATCGAGCCGGGCCGCATGTCCAGCGCGCCCTCGAGATCCTTCAGCGAGGTCGCGTGATAGCCGCGCGCCCAGAACAGTTCCATCGCCGCGTGCAGGACCGCGTCCCTGTCATAGCTGGCCGTGCGCCCCATCGTTCCGGCTCCGATCCCGTTTTAGTGATCGCTCAAGAAATAACTTGAGCGAACGCTCAAGTAAAGCTAAACGTGATTCTTGAGCAATCACTCAACAAACGGAAAGGAGTCACCATGACCGATTTTGCAAGACACACGATGGACACCGCCCCCGAGGACAGCCGCCCGCTGCTGGAAAATTCGCAGAAGACCTTTGGCCGCCTGCCCGGCCTGCATGCCGTGATGGCCGAGGCGCCGGCGCTGCTGGATGGCTACCAGCACCTGCACAAGCTGTTCGCCAAGCAGACCAGCTTCGACAAGGACGAGTTGACGGTCGTCTGGCAGACGATCAATGTCGAGCACGAATGCCATTACTGCGTTCCGGCCCATACCGGCATCGCCAAGATGATGAAGGTGGACGACGCCATCACCAACGCCCTGCGCGACGAAACCCCGCTGCCCAATGACCGGCTGGAGGCGCTGCGCAGTTTCACGCTGGCGGTGGTGCGCGGGCGTGGCCATGTGGACGAGTTGGCACTACAGGCGTTTCTCGATGCCGGCTTCACCAAGCGGCAGGTGCTGGAGGTGATCCTCGGCGTGGCGCAGAAGGTGATGTCGAACTACACCAACCACCTGGCGGAAACACCCGTGGACGAACCGATGCAGGCCTTTGCCTGGCAGCGCGGTCAGAACAGGGCGGCCTGATCGGTCCGGGCGGGCACGCTAGCGAAAACGGGGAAGGCGGGGTCATGGCCCCGCCTTTCGCTTTTCGTGCTGCATTGCTGAAGGCACGCCGTGCGAGGGCCAGACCGCGGGCTGGCGTCGCGACATGCGTTCAGGGTGTTTTATCCCGGCCAGAGCCGAAAAGGCGTTAATCGGCGCACTCGTGTCGGCCAATCGCCAGCCCTGGGGCGGTCTGGCGATCGCGCGGCGCCTGCGGCGCTATTCGCGCGGG
>JAASSQ010000058.1 GCA_021767845.1 Roseovarius sp.
GACGGCCAGCAGGGGCTGGCCCGCGAACTGGCGCGCATGAACCTGCCCGCCAATGTCTATACCCAGTGGTACTGGAAGGTCGATCTGCACAACCTGCTGCACTTCCTGCGCCTGCGCGCCGACGCCCACGCCCAATACGAGATCCGGGTTTATGCCGAGGCGATCTGCAATATCGTGGCCGACTGGGTGCCGGCGGCTTACAAGGCGTTCGAGGACTACCGCATGGGCGGCGCGACGCTCTCCTCCACCGCGCTCGACTGCATCCGCCGGATGCTCAAGGGCGAGGAGGTGACGCAGGAGACCTCGGGCATGTCCAAGGGCGAATGGCGGGAATTTCAGGGCGTCCTGACCGACCCCGCGTGAGGGGATCAACTGCGCCGAAACCGCGTCGTAGCGCCGTAGAGCGGGCTTCAGCCCGCCTCCCACGTAGGGTGCGCATCCATGCGCACCACTGACCACCCCACCTAACCCCAAACCCGTCAACAAATCCTGACCCCAACGAACGGCGAAAACCGATCCGGCCCGGCCCCGGCGCCCGTATCCCCTGCAAATTCGCCAAACGCCGAGAGGTCCGACATGCTGCAACTCCTTTTGCTCTACCTCGTCACGGCGGGGGTCTTCCTGATCCTCGATGCGATCATGCTCTCCACCGTGATGAAACCCTTGTTCGAGGCGCATGTCGGCGATCTCATGGCCGAGCAGCTCCGCCTCGGGCCGGCGACGCTCTTCTATCTCTTCTATGTCGCCGGCGTGCTGTGGTTCGTTTCGCTGCCCGCCCTACGGGCCGATGCGCCGCTCAACGCGCTGCTGGCGGGGGCGTTTCTCGGCGCGATCGCCTATGGCACCTACGAGTTCACCAACCTCGCCACCCTGCGCGGCTGGTCGTGGCGGATGGTGGCCGCCGATGTCACCTGGGGCGCGGTGTTGACGGCGGTCTCGGCCTGGTCCGGGGTAATGGCCGCGCGGGCGCTTTCACCCGGCGGCTGAGGGGGCAGCGGCACCGTTTTGTACAAAATTCCGGGCCGGGCCGCCGGGGTTGGTACAAAACCCGTGTACGAAAGTGCAAAACCGTACAAAACCGCGCCGTGCCGGGGATTTGACCGGGCGCGGACCTGCGGCTAGGCTGATCTCACGGTTCGATTGTTCGCTTCACGAGGTCTCCCATGCGCCCCATCCACGCCCTTGCCGCCGGTCTCACCGCCGCCCTGATCGCCGCGCCCGCCCTGGCCGGTCCCAAGCTCTACGCGGTTGAAAACACGGAAAATTACTGCCCCGCAGGGCTCCAGCCCGTGACCATGAACGGCGTGATCTGCTGCGGCACGCCGAACCAGCCGCAGACCTACCAGCAGGTCAAACGTCACCCCGCGCAGCGCGGCCACGCTCCCCGCGCAACCCGCGTCGCCCGCACCTGCGCCGAGGGTGAAAAGGGCTGCCACTGACCCTTCGCCCGGCGGCGCGCGCGCCCGCGCCGCCCCATGAAAATCTTTTGATTACAAGAGCTTGAGGTCAGCTGCCATTTGCCGGCCATCGCGGCCGTCCTGCAACTCGTAGCCGACTTTCTGGTTGTCCGCCAACCCGGTCAACCCCGATCTCTCGACCGCCGAGATATGCACGAACACATCCTTGCCCCCCTCATCCGGGGCAATGAAGCCGTAACCCTTTGTGGTATTGAACCATTTAACGGTGCCTGTGGGCATTCCGTCTCTCCTTCATGTCGTCAATTCCCCGGCAAGCCGGGCCTTCGCCGCTTGCGCCAACAGCGCCCGGCGTCGAAATCGAAGACGGAATCTGCGAGCCCAATGTGACGGAATCGATGATTACACGGGGCATGTAAAAAGCAAGCAAAACAGACGTGACCACGCGCCCGTTGCCTGATATTGAGGCAGCCCAGATCGGAGATTGCGATGATCCTCTATGGCCTGAAAACCTGCGATACGTGCCGCAAGGCATTGAAATCCTTGCCGGATGCCGAATTCGTGGATGTCCGCGCAGACGGTGTTCCCGCGGATTTGCTGAAATCCGCGCATGACCGGTTCGGCGATGCGCTGCTCAACACCCGCTCGACCACCTGGCGCAATCTGGAAGCGTCCGACCGCGCCCGCGCGCCGCTCGATCTGCTCCGGGACCATCCGACCTTGATGAAGCGCCCGCTGATCGACGCGGGCGATGGTCTCTTTCTCGGTTGGGGCAAGGATGTGCAGGCAGCGTTACTGGGTTCGGCGTAACATCGAAGGTCGCGCGGCCCGGTATCCACCTGTTTTTCAACGAAGAATTCGGTAAGAGCCGGTGCCCAGGCTTGAGCTGAGCGCCAGCCCGCCATCTCAAAGAAGGTCCGGCGGAGTCGCCTCCTTGGACAAGGCCGGAATTACGTCATCAAGTGCTTGAACGCTGGTCTGTTTCTCGCCGAGACGGCGCAATGAGACCGTCTTCTCCTCGACCTCGCGCAGACCGCAGGCCAGGATCACCGGTACCTTGCCCACCGAGTGTTCGCGCACCTTGTAATTGATCTTCTCGTTGCGGATATCGGCCTCGGCCCGGACACCGGCGGCGGTCAGTTTCTCGACCACGTCCTGCACGTAGTCATTGGCCTCCGAGATGATCGAGGCGACGACCACTTGCCGCGGCGCCAGCCAGAAGGGCAGCTTGCCGGCATGTTCCTCGATCAGGATGCCGATGAACCGCTCGAAACTGCCCAGAACGGCCCGGTGCAGCATCACGGGACGGTGCTTGGCGCCGTCCTCGCCGACATAGGTTGCATCCAGCCTTTCGGGCAGGACGAAATCCACCTGCAGCGTCCCGCATTGCCAGTCGCGTCCGATGGCGTCGGTCAGCACGAATTCCAGTTTCGGGCCATAGAACGCGCCTTCGCCGGGATTGAGGTCGAACTCGGCGCCCGCAGCCAGCGTGGCCGCCTTGAGCGCCTCTTCGGACTTGTCCCAAACCGCGTCGCTGCCAGCCCGCGTTTCGGGGCGATCCGAGAATTTGACCTTGAAATCCTCGAAGCCCAAATCGCGGTAGATTTCGGACAAAAAGCCAATGAATTTCTCGGTTTCCGCCTCGATCTGGTCTTCGCGGCAGAAGATATGCGCGTCATCCTGGGTGAAGCCGCGCACGCGCATGATGCCGTGCAGCGCGCCCGAGGGTTCGTAGCGGTTGCAGCTGCCGAACTCCGCCATGCGCAAGGGCAAGTCGCGATAGGATTTCAGGCCGCGATTGAAGATCTGCACGTGGCAGGGGCAGTTCATCGGCTTGAGTGCGTTGATGGATTTCTCGCGGGCGTGTTCCTCGTCAACTTCGACGATGAACATGTGCTCCTGGTACTTGTCCCAGTGGCCCGAGGCCTCCCAGAGTTTGCGGTCCACGACCTGCGGGGTGTTCACCTCGACATAGCCGCCGCGGCGCTGCTGGCGGCGCATGTAGTCTTGCAGGGTCGTGTAGATCGACCAGCCGTTGGCGTGCCAGAAAATCTGGCCGGGGGCCTCTTCCTGCATGTGGAAGAGGTCCATTTCGCGGCCCAGTTTGCGATGGTCGCGTTTCTCGGCCTCTTCCAGGAAGTGCAGGTAATCCTTGAGTTTTTCGCGGCTCTGGAAGGCGACGCCGTAGATGCGCTGCAGCATC
This sequence comes from Roseovarius sp., assembly GCA_021767845.1. Classification (GTDB taxonomy): domain Bacteria; phylum Pseudomonadota; class Alphaproteobacteria; order Rhodobacterales; family Rhodobacteraceae; genus Roseovarius. The sequence goes on from JAASSQ010000058.1 coordinate 3,619, forward strand.
GGGCGGTCGGAATCGCCGCGCCAATAGGCGCCGGCCACCGACATCAGCTTGAAGGCGTCGGCGGGGACTTGGCCGGTGTGCTGGAGGTGCGGGCCGCGGCAGAGGTCCTGCCAATGGCCGTGCCAGTACATGCGCACCGGTTCGTCGCCGGGGATGGACTGGATCAGCTCGACCTTGAAGGGCTCGTCGTTGTCCTCGTAGTGCTTGATCGCGCGGTCGCGGTCCCAGATCTCGGTGTGAACGGGATCGCGTAAGTTAATGATTTCTTTCATCTTCTTCTCGATCTCGCCCAGATCCTCGGGCGTGAACGGCTCGGCGCGGTCGAAGTCGTAATACCAGCCGTTCTCGATCACCGGGCCGATGGTGACCTTGACGTCGGGCCACAGCTCCTGGACGGCGCGGGCCATGATGTGGGCGAGGTCGTGGCGGATCAGTTCGAGCGCCGGAGCTTCGTCCTTCATCGTGTTGATTTCAATAGAGGAATCCGCCTCGATCGGCCATTGCAGATCCCAGTGCCGGCCGTTCACATTGGCCGAGATCGCCTTTTTGGCCAGCGACTTGGAAATGTCGGCGGCCACCTCGGCGGCGGTGATGCCGGCCTCGTAGGACCGCGCGTTACCATCAGGAAAAGAAAGGGAAATCTGGGCCATCAGCCTGAAGCTCCTCGTCGGTTTGGCGCCCACGGAACGCCCGGTTGCGGGTATATGGTTCGCGGGTCTTCTGCCCCGGTGGGCGGGCCAAGTCAAGCGGCCGCGGGTTTCGTACGGTTTGACAGATTTGCAGGTGGGTTTCGTACAAAACTCGGGTCGCGGGCGGCAGGTTTTGTACAAAATCCCTTGATCGGGGCGGATGAGGCGCCCCGACACCCTCCCACACCCTCGCGGCGCGTGGCGCCCTGATCGTGCCTGCCGGGGGCCGTTTCCACGCTGGACCGGCAAGACATCCGGTCAAGCCGCTCACACGGCACCACCTTTCGCGGCCCGTATGCGGCGGCATCCCGAACGGGTGTGCAAACGCATACAAAACGGCGTGGTAACACATTGACGCAGTTGGATTTTTCATCTGGCCCTGTCGCAAACGGTGCGTATATTGCCGTATATCGAATCCACTATCGGAAACTTTTTCCCGCAATCACCACATGAGGAGCGGAGCATGGCGCGCTACAATGTGAATTTCGAACTGTCGGTCGAGGACATGGAACTGATCGAGGACGCGCTGCGCCAGGCCAAGCGCGACCTGTCCTGCAAGCTGGTGGAGGCCGAGCAGGAGAAAACCGAACAGGCCGACCGGATCGACAATTCGGTGCGCCAGATCCACGACCTGCTGGGGCGGCTGCATAACCAGAAAGTGTTTTACCGTCCGCGCCGGGAGACCTACATCGGAGGCTAAGCATCCGAAAGCGAGTGACGAAGGGGACGGTTTGGCCCAGCTATTCGACCGCCTGACTCGACAGGACACCGACGCAACGGAGGCCCGGAACGGCCTCCGTCATGTTTTGGCGCTGAGCTTTTCCAAGATTTCCGACGGGCTGATCGACCCGAAGCTGGTGCTGAGCTGGTTGCTGAGCGCGATCGGCGTGCCGGCGGCCTTCATCGGGATGCTGGTGCCGATCCGCGAGGCCGGCGCGTTGTTGCCGCAGGTGGCGATGGCGGGGCGCCTGCAGCAGATGCGGCAACGGCGGTGGGTCTGGGTCGCGGGCAGCGCGGGGCAGGGGGTGGCGGCCCTGCTGATCGCGCTGGCGGCGCTGACGCTGAGCGGGTGGCTGGCGGGCGTGGCGGTTTGCGCGGTGCTGGCGGTGCTGGCGGTGTCGCGGGCGGCGTGCTCGGTGTCTTACAAGGACATCCTGGGCAAGACGGTGGGGCAGACCCGGCGCGGCACGGTGACGGGCACGGCCGGATCGGTCGCCTCGGCGGTGGTCTTTGGCTTCGCGGCGCTGCTGGTGACGGGCGTTCTGAAGACCCAAGGGGCCGTGATCGGCGCGATCGCGCTGGCCGGGCTGCTGTGGCTGGGCGCGGCGCTGACGCTGTCGCGCCTGAATGAGCAGGACAGCGACCCGGGCGGCCCGGCGGATGCCAAAAGCTACCTTGAGATCCTGCGCGAAGACGCCAACCTGCGCCGGTTCATCATGGTGCGCGGGCTGCTGGTTTCGACCGCGCTGGCGCCACCCTACCTGGTGGTGCTGGGCACGCAGGCGGGGGCTGCGGCCACCGACACGCTGGGGGCGCTGGTGCTGGCCTCGTCGGCGGCGGGGTTTTTCAGCTCTTATGTCTGGGGGTGGCTGGCGGACCGGTCGTCGCGGGCGATGCTGCTGCTGGCGGGGCTTCTGGGCGCGGCAGCGATGGGGGCGGCGATGGCGGCGCACCTGACGGGGCTGTCCGGCACGATCTGGGCGATCCCGGCGATCCTGTTCGTGCTGATGGTGGCCTATCACGGGGTGCGGCAGGCGCGGTCCACCTATCTCGTGGACATTTCGCCCGAGGATCGCAGGTCGGTCAACGCGGCGGTGGCCAACACGGCGATCGGGATCATCCTGCTGGCCGCGGGCGCCCTGGGCGGGGCGCTGACATGGATCGGGCCGTTGGGCGCGCTGGCCGGGTTTGCCGCGATGTCGGCGGCGGGGGGCCTTCTGGCGCTGCGCCTGACCGATACCGGCAGGGGCGACTGAGCCCGGCAGGCGCGGCCGCCGGGTTGCACAGCGGGCCGCGACGGGCCACTTTGCCCCCGTCCACCGAAGCGCAACACGAGGCATATCATGGGGCAGACCGAGTATCTGACAACGCCGCAGGGCCGCAAACTCGCCTATCACCGGACGCCGGGGGCCGAGCCGGGGGTGGTGTTCCTGGGCGGATTCAAATCCGACATGGAAGGCACCAAGGCCGTGCATCTGGAGGATTGGGCCAAACGCACGGGGCGTGCCTTCCTGCGGTTCGATTATTCGGGGCATGGCGAATCCTCGGGCGCGTTCACCGACGGCTGCATCGGGGCGTGGGCCGAGGATGCGCGCGCCGCGATCGAGGCGCTGACCGAGGGGCCGCAGGTTCTGGTGGGATCGAGCATGGGCGGCTGGATCGCGCTGCTCTGTGCGCGGGAGATGCAAGGCAAGGTCGCGGGGCTGGTGGGTGTTGCCGCCGCGCCGGATTTCACCGAGGACGCGATGTGGGCCAATTTCGATGCCGATCAGCGCGCCGCGCTGGAGCGCGAAGGGCAGGTCGCGCTGCCGAGCGATTACGGTGAGCCTTACATCATCACCGCCAAGCTGATCGAGGACGGGCGGCAGCACATGGTTCTGCGCTCGCCCCTGCGCCTGCCGTTCCCGGTGCGGTTCCTGCAGGGCACGGCGGACGAGGATGTGGAGCGGGCGGTCGCGCTGCGCTTGCTGGATCATGCCGAGGGGCCGGACATGCGCCTGACGCTGGTGGACGGGGCCGATCACCGGTTTTCCGACCCCGATTGCCTGGCGCTGATCGAGGCGTCGCTCGCCGAGGTGCTGGAGCGGGTGACGGGGTGACGCGGGGACGCAACGCCGCGAAGGGTCGCCATGCTTGACCCCGCGCCGCCCTGTGGCAAGGTGGGCGAAACGTCACCGAGCAAAGGACCGGATGTGATGCGTGACCCGTTGGTGTTCTTGCCGGGTTTGATGTGCGACGCGCATCTGTTCGCGCCGCAGATCATGGCGTTCAGCGCCGAACACGCGGTGATGGTCGCCCCTGTCAGCCAGGGCGAGCGGCTGGAAGAGGTGGCCTCGGCCCTGCTGGACCAGTTGCCGCAACGCTGCGCGCTGGCCGGGCATGGGCTGGGCGGCATGGTCGCGATGGAGATCCTGCGCCGCGCGCCCGACAGGGTGAGCCGCTTGGCGCTGATGGACAGCACGCCGCTGGCCGAAACCCCGCAATCGGCCGCCGATTACGAACCGGCGATCATCAAGCTGAAATCCGGCCAGCTGGAAGAGGCGGTGGAGGCATTGATCCCGCAGGGCGCGCTGGCGCCGGGGCCGGGGCGCGTGACGCTGGCGGCCGAGTTGATCGCGATGGCCGAGCGGGTGGGCGAGGGCGGCATCATCCGCCAGATCCGCGCGCTGCAGCGGCGGCGCGATTACCAGTCGGTCTTGCGGCGCTGCAAGGTGCCGACCTTGATCCTGTGCGGGGCCGAGGACCGGCTGATGCCGGCCAAGCGGCACGAGTTCCTGGCCGACCTGATCCCCTATGCCCGGCTGGAGATCGTCGAGGGGGCGGGCCACCTGCCGCCGCTGGAACAGCCCGGTGCCGTGACCGAGGCGCTGCGCGGCTGGCTGGAGCAACCGTTCGTTCTGCAGACGCGCGCGGATGCCTGAGCGGGAGCCGGGATGGAATGCGCGGGTGCGGCGCATCCGCCGGCGCGTGCAGGTCTGGTCCAAGCGCAACCTGCCCCCCGGCGCGCGGCTGGTCCTTGGGCTGCTGCTGATGGCGGGGGGCGTGTTCGGCTTCCTGCCGGTGGTGGGGTTTTGGATGTTCCCGCTGGGGATCGCGGTGGCGGCGCTGGATATCGTGCCGATATTGCGCTGGTTCCGCTGGCGGCGGGGCGGGCGCGAACGGGACAGGGACAGCGACCGCTGAGCGGGGCGCCGCGAGGGCCGCGTGGTCAGGCGGCCTCGGTTTTCCGGGTGGCCGTTTTCTTGCGGCGCGGCGCGGTGCGGTTGCGCTTGGCCGGGGCTTCGGAATTGGCGTCGATGAAATCCAGCACCAGCGGCCGGATGTTGTTGCGCCAGCTGCGCCCGGCGAAGATGCCGTAATGGCCGGCCTCGGGTTCGAGGTGGCTGGCCTTCTTCTCGTCGGGCAGGCCGGTCAGCAGGTCGAGCGCGGCGACGCATTGGCCGGGGGCCGAGATGTCGTCCTTGGCGCCCTCGACGGTCTTGACCGCGACGCTGTCGATCGCCCCGAAATCGACCTTGTGGCCGTCCACGGTGAACTCGTTGTTGGCGATTTCCAGCCCCTTGAAGATCCGTTCGACGGTCGAAAGGTAGAACTCGGCCGGCATGTCCATCACGGCGAGGTATTCGTCGTAGAACTTGTTGTGCGGGTCGTGGTCGCCCGCCTCGCCACGCATCACGCGCATGATCTGGTCGGAGAAGGCTTTGCCGTGGCGCTCGGCGTTCATCGACATGAAGGAGCTGAGTTGCAGCAGGCCGGGATAGACCATGCGGCCCACGCCCTTGTACTTGAAACCGACACGCTGGATCATCGTTTCCTCGAGCTGGCCCATCGTCACGCGGCGGCCGAAATCGGTCACGTCGGTGGGCGTGGCGTCGGGATTGATCGGCCCGCCGATCAGCGTGAGCGAGCGCGGCTGCGATTCGGGCTCCAGCTCGGCCAGGTAGGCGGTGGCGGCCAAGGTCAGCGGTGCGGGCTGGCAGACGGCGATGACGTGCAGGTCGCTGCCCAGTTCGCGCATGAAATCCATCAGGTAGAGCGTGTAATCCTCGACATCGAACTTGCCGGCGGACACGGGGATGTCGCGGGCATTGTGCCAGTCGGTGACGTAGACCTCGCAATCGGGCAGCAGCGAGCGCACGGTCGAGCGCAGGAGCGTCGCGTAATGCCCCGACATCGGCGCCACCAGCAGCACGCGGCGGTCCATCTCGCCGCGGCCCAGAACGTCGAAATGGATCAGGTCGCCGAACGGGCGCTCGACCACCGTTTCCACGTTGATCAGGTGATCGCGCCCGTCTTCCCCGGTGATCGATTCGATCCCCCAGTCGGGCTTGCAGACCATGCGCTGGAAGGTGCGTTCCGTCACCTCGCCCCAGGCTGCCATCCATTGCAGCGCGGGGTTTGGAGTCATCGCGAAAACCGGATAGGATGCAAAGGACAGGGCCGTCGCGCCCAGCCACTGATTGGTGTTCCGGAGGGTTTCCATCCAGTCATATGTCACCATGTAGCGCATTGTCGTCTCCTTGCTGGCCGGGTCTCCGGTTCCATTCGTCGCACTCGTCCTCCGGTCAGGCGACGTTATGCTGCATAGCAGAAACTTAAAAGGGATTCATTCATATGGCAACGAAAGAGGATGTCGCAGGCGAAAATCTCGAGCGGCTCAACGAGAACCTCGCGCGCGTCGAGGCGTTGTCACAACGGCTGATCAAGGCGCTGTCCGCGCGCAACCCGAACAATCCCACGCTGGATGGCCCGTCGCAGGAACTGTTCGCCAAGGCCGCCGCCTCCTACTGGGCGGAAATGCTGGAAAATCCCGGCAAGCTTTATGAACGCCAGCTTGAATACTGGGGCAAGTCGGTGCGCCATTTCATGGAAGCACAGCAGCACATGCTGCAGGGGCAGCCCGCCCATGACGCCGACGCGCCGGAGGAGGACGACCCGCTGGCCGGCGACAAGCGGTTTTCCAACCCGCTTTGGGACACGCACCCGTTCTTTCATTACGTCAAGCATCAATACGCGCTGAACGCGCGCGCCATCCAGGAGGCGGTACAGGAGGTTGACGATCTCGACCCAAAGGAAAAGCAGCGGCTGGAATATTTCTCGCGCCAGATCATCGACATGATGAGCCCCACCAATTTCCTGGGCACCAATCCCGACGCGCTGGAAAAGGCGGTGGAGACCGAGGGCGAAAGCCTTGTCAGGGGGTTGGAGAACCTGGTGGCGGACCTCGAGGCCAATAACGGCCAGCTTCTGGTGCGGCTGGCCGATGAAAAGGCGTTCGAACTGGGCGAGAACATCGCCACGACGCCGGGCGAGGTGGTCTATCGCAATCACATGATGGAGCTGATCCAGTATGCGCCCGCCACCGAGCAGGTGCATGAAACGCCGCTCGTGATCTTCCCGCCGTGGATCAACAAGTTCTACATCCTCGATCTCAAGCCCGAGAACAGCATGATCAAGTGGATCACCGAGCAGGGCTATACCCTGTTCGTGGTCAGCTGGATCAACCCCGATGCCACCTATGCCGATGTCGGCATGGAGGATTACGTCGAGGACGGGTTCCTGACCGCGATCCGCGAGGCCAAGGCGATCTGCGGCACCAAGCAGGTGAACACCGTGGGTTATTGCATCGCGGGCACCACGCTGCACCTGGCGCTGGCCCTGATGGCCAAGCGCGGCGACACGTCGGTCAAATCCGCGACCTTCTTCACTGCGCTCACGGATTTCTCGGACCAGGGCGAATTCACGCCGTTCCTGCAGGACGATTTCATTGACGGGATCGAAAAGGAGGTCGAGGAGCACGGCGTGCTGCGGTCCTTCATCATGTCGCGCACCATGTCGTTTCTGCGCTCGAACGACCTGATCTACCAGCCTGCCGTGCGCAGCTACATGATGGGCGAGGCGCCGCCGGCCTTTGACCTGCTTTACTGGAACGGCGACGGGGCGAACCTGCCGGGGCGGATGACGGTGGAATACCTGCGCGGCCTGTGCCAGCGCAACGAGTTCGTGACCGACGGCTACGAGATGGCGGGTGAACGGCTGCACATCAGCGACGTGAAGATCCCGCTGATGTCGGTGGCCTGCGAAACCGATCACATCGCGCCCTGGAAGGATTGCTATCGCGGGTTCCGGCAGACCGGATCGAAGAACCGGACCTTCATCATGTCGCAGTCGGGCCATATCGCGGGCATCGTCAATTCGCCCGCGAAGAAGAAATACGGCCATTACGTGAACACCGACATGCAGGGCGATGCCGAGGCCTGGCGCGCGGGTGCCACGTTCCACGAGGGGTCGTGGTGGCCGCGGTGGGAGGCCTGGCTGCGCAAGCGTTCGGGCAAGAAAGTTGACGCAAGGGAACCCGGCGATTCGGAGCATCCCCCGCTGGCCCCGGCGCCCGGAACCTACGTGCGCAAAAAGGCAAGCACCTGAATTCGTTGAATTCGTCTGGTTTATGCTGCAGCGCAGAAAGAGGGGTTGATTTTCTGCGCTGCAGCATGCATATTCTTCGCAGACGCAGAAAGCGGGATGGTCCCGCAGTCAAGTGAAAGCGAGGAACCAGCAATGGCTAAAGCACAAGATTTCACCACCGTCATGAAAGACATGATGGGCGCATACCCGATCGACACCAAGTCCATGGAAGACGCCTTCAAGAACCAGGCGGCCCTGGGCGAGAAACTGTCGAAAGTGGCGCTGGACGCCGCCGAGAAATCGGCCGACATCTCGAGCAAGTGGACCAAGGAAACCCTGGCCAAGATGTCCGAGATGACCAAGGCGCAGGCCGAGCCGGCCGATTATGCCAAGGCGATGACCGATTTCGCATCGGCCAATGCCGAAGTGGCCGCCGAGAACATGGCCGCCTTCGCCGAGATCGCCAAGAAGGTCCAGACCGACACGGTCGAACTGATGATGGCGGCAGGCAAGGACATGCAGGAAGACGCCAGCAAGGCCATGAAGAAAGCCTCGGACGAGATGACCTCGGCCGCGAAGAAGGCATCCACCGCGAAGTAATCCGGGGGACAGCACATACGGCGGCAACTCTCCTCCCTGAGCCGCCGGTATGACAGGGCGGGCCGCGGCGCGGCTCGCCCTTTTCATTTGCGCAACAGTGGCCTAAGCTTTGCGGCAGCGCTGCAAAAACCGGGAGGGCCCCGCCGTGGCCGACACACAGAAACCGCTTCTCATCAAGCGCTACGCGAGCCGCCGGCTCTACAATACCGAGACCTCGGATTACGTGACGCTGGAGGACATCGCAGAGTTCATCCGCGACGGGCGCGAGGTGCAGATCGTCGATCTGAAATCCGGGGACGACCTGACCCGCCAGTACCTGCTGCAGATCATCGCCGAGCACGAAAGCCGCGGCGAGAACGTGCTGCCGATCAACGTGCTGACCGATCTGGTGCGCAGCTACACCACCCAGGCCACCAGCGTCGTGCCCGATTTCCTGGCCGCCAGCTTCGAGATGCTGCGCGAGGGGCAATCGGCCATGATGGAGAACATGACCAAGTCCAACCCGCTGGCCTCGATGCCGGGGATGGAGGCGATGCGCGCGCAGCAGGAAGCCTTCATGAAGGCCATGACCGGGGGCCTGGGCGGGATGCAGAGCGGCCCCGCGCGCGACGACAGCGCGGCCGGAAGCGCCGGCGAGGGCGAGGACCTGAACGAGATCCGCAAGCAGTTGGCCGAGTTGCAGGACAAGCTGTCCAAGATGAACAAGTGACGCGGCCATGGTCGAAAGCCCGGGCCGGATAACCCTCTGGGGGATCGAAGTCTTCATGGCGGCGGCCGATGAGCGGTCGATCTCGGCGGCGGCCAAGCGGCTGGGGGCCAGCCCCTCGGCGGTAAGCCAGCAACTGACCAATCTCGAAAGCGCGGTGGGGGCGACGCTGTTGCAGCGCAACGCCCGGCCCGTGCGGCTGACGCCCGCGGGCGAGATCATGAAGCGGCACGCGCAGGTGATCCTGAACGAGGCCGCGCAGGCCCGCGCGGAACTGGCCATGTCGGACCTGTCGATGCTGACCCGGTTCCGGCTGGGCATGATCGAGGATTTCGAGGCCGACGTGACGCCGCGCCTTCTGACCCACATGGCCGACGAGCTGAAGGGGTGCCAGTTCCTGCTGGAGACCGGGGCGAGCCACACGCTGTTCGACCTGCTGGATCAGCGGGCGCTGGACGTGATCGTGGCGGCCGATCTGGGCGCGGGGGGCGATTGGGCCGAGGTGCATCCCGTCTTGCGCGAAGGGTTCGTGGCGGCCGCGCCGCGGGGGGCGATCGACCCCGGAAAGGACGTGCTGCGACAGCTCAAGCGGATGCCGCTGGTGCAATATACGCAGCGGCATCACATGGGGCGGCTGGTGGGGGCGCATCTGACCCGGCAGAACCTGACGCTGCGCCACCGGTTCGAGATCGACAGCTACCACGCGATCCTGGCGTTGGTCGGGCGCGGCGCGGGCTGGACGATCCTGCCGCCGCTGGCGCTGATGCGGGCGCGGCGGTTCGCCGACCAGATCGACGTGATGGAA
>JAASSQ010000059.1 GCA_021767845.1 Roseovarius sp.
AATCCGACGATCTGATCGCGATGGCCTCGGAAGAGGTCGCCATCCGCGCGATCCTTCCCGAAGAGATCGACACTTATGACCCTTACGACGAGGAGGTTCGGGTATGGCAAGCGTAACCGACGACGACCTGAAACAGATGAGCCAGGACGAGCGCGCCAAGGCGCTCGGGATGACGACGGAACAGCTGACGGGCAAGTCGCTTTACATCGAGTTCGACCCCGAGGCGACCGAGCGTTACACCTATCCGTGGGCCTATGATGTCGATTTCAACAAGCGCACCGAGATCGACACCGACGACATGACCACCACCGAGGTGAACATCGCCGTCCGCGACAAGATGAAAGAGGGCTACGGCACCATCGTCCTGAAGAACCCGCGCGGCAAGCACAGCCTGGGCGTGGGCATCCTGAACAAGCTGAACCTGATCATCGACGGGTCGTGCGGTTATTTCGGCGTCGGCCTGATCGACGGGCCGAACGTGCGGATCACCGGGCGCGTCGGCTGGTCCTGCGGTGAAAACATGATGGCCGGCACCGTCGTCATCGAGAAGAACGCCGGTTCGACCTTCGGCGCGGCGATGCGCGGGGGCGATCTGGTCTGCAAGGGATCGGTCGGGTCGCGCACGGGCATCGACCAGAAGGGCGGCACGATCATCGTCGGCGGCGAGACCGGCGCGCTCAGCGGCTTCATGATGCAGCGGGGGCGCATGGTCGTCTGCGGCAACGCGGGCAAGAACCTGGGCGACTCGATGTATGACGGCACGATCTACGTGGGCGGCGAGATCCGGTCGCTTGGCGTCGATGCCGTGGAGGCCGAGCTGACCGATCTGGACAAGGCGTGGCTGACCCGGAAGCTGACCCAATACGGGCTGATGCCCGACAAGGGGGTGGATCACTTCACCAAGGTCGTGGCCGGCAAGCAGTTGTGGAACTACGACAACCTCGAGCCGACCGAGAAGAAACTCATTCTGTAACGGCGGGGCTGCACGCCCCTTCCGTTCCCCAGGAAAAGGAACAGACACATGGCTGATGGCGATCTGCCCAAGAAAAAGCCCCTTGAGCGCGATACCTACCGGCTGGGTGATTCATTCATCTTCCCGCCGCGCGTCATGGACGACATTCACATCAAGTCCGAGCTTGGACGCTACCGGATGCGGGGGTTCTCGCTTTTCAAGAAGATCCCGCATTGGGACGACCTGACCTTCCTGCCCGGCACGCTGACGCGCTTCGTGATCGAAGGGTATCGCGAGAAATGCGAGACCCGGACCGTGATCGGCCCGCGCGCCAAGCGCCCGCTGGAGCTGGACATCCCGGTTTACATCACCGGCATGAGCTTTGGCGCGCTGAGCTACGAGGCCAAGACCGCCCTGGCGCGCGGCGCCACGATGGCGGGCACCGCGACCTGTTCGGGCGAAGGGGGCATGATCCCCGACGAGCGGCGCTATAGCTCGAAGTGGTTCTACCAGTGCATCCAGTCGCGGTACGGCTTCAACCCGCACCACCTTGTACTGGCGGACGGGTGCGAGTTCTTCATCGGACAGGGCTGCAAGGTGGGCCTGGGCGGGCACCTGATGGGTCAGAAGGTGACCGACCAGGTGGCCGAGATGCGCAGCCTGCCCGCGGGCATCGACCAACGCTCGCCCGCCCGTCACCCCGACTGGCTGGGGCCGGATGACCTTGCGCTGAAGATCCAGGAGATCCGCGAGGCGACGGACTGGCAGATCCCGATCCAGTTGAAGCTGGGGGCGGCGCGTGTCTATGACGATGTGCGGATGGCCGTGAAATGCGACCCGGATTCGATCTATATCGACGGGATGGAAGGCGGCACCGGCGCCGGCCCGCACCTTGCGACCGAGGATACCGGCGTGCCGGGCATGGCGGCGATCCGTCAGGCGCGCAAGGCGATCGACGACCTGGGCAAGCGCGGCGAGATCAGCCTTGTCTATGCCGGGGGCATCCGCAACGGCGCCGACGTGGCCAAGGCGATCGCCCTAGGGGCGGACGCCATCGCCATCGGCCATTCTGCGATGATGGCGCTGAACTGCAACAAGGATATCCCCGAGGCCAATTACGAAGAGGAAATGGGCGTCGAGCCGGGATATTGCTATCACTGTCACACGGGCCGCTGCCCGGTGGGGGTGGCCACGCAGGACCCCAAGCTGCGCGAGCGGCTGGACCCGGATGCCGCTGCCGAGCGCGTCTACAACTTCCTGCACACGCTGACCATCGAGGCGCAGCTGTTCGCGCGCGCCTGCGGCAAGACCTATCTCCATTCGCTGGAGCCCGAGGACCTGGCCGCCCTGACGATGGAGGCGTCGGCAATGGCCGGTGTGCCGCTGGCGGGCACCAATCACACCGTCGGCGTCGAGGATTATCACCACTTTTAAGGTGGGCCGCGCCCGTGCCGCGTGCTGAGCGGTGCGGGCCACCACCCCGCCAAAGGAGGATTTATCATGGCTGGAACACAATATCGCGGCTCCGAGATCAAGGATGTCGATCAGTTCCTGAAGGATGCCGCCGGGCTCGAGTCCGAGCGCGAAAAGGAGATCGGCCAGCATATCGGCTATCGCTACGACGTGAACCTGGTGCCGGATTACGACCGGATCACCCCGTTCCTGCAGAAATACATGGAGGTGATGGGCTGGGACGATCTGAACTGGCTGGAAGACGTGCATATGGGCTATGAAGAGGGTGCCCCGGCCGTTTTCGACCGCAACAACAACGGCTGGGTGCGGGTGCCCGACAGCATCGAATTGCCCGACAACCAGCAGGATCGCGACATGATCGCCCGCGAGCTTCTCATCAAGTTCCAGATGTCGGACCGGCACCCGCTGGTCGCGCTTCGCAAGGCTTACATGAAGTTCTGATGCCGATGCCGCGCCCGCTTGATATTGCTTGTCTCCAGACCCGGCCGATGCCCGATTTCGCATCGGCCCTGGACGAGGCGTTGCCGCTGGCCGAGGCCGCGGTCAAGGCGGGCGCGGACATGCTGTTCCTGCCGGAATATTGCGGCGGGCTGAAAACCGAGGGCGGCGCGTTGGCCCCGCCCTCGGCGCCCGAGGCCGATCATCCGGTGTTGGCGCGAATGCGCGATTTCGCGGCGCGGCGGCGGGTGTGGGTGAACCTCGGCTCGATCGCGGTGGACGGGCCGGACGGGCGGATCATCAACCGCGGGCTGATGCTGGACGACCGCGGCGAGATCCGGGGGCGCTACGACAAGATCCACCTGTTCGACGTGCAATTGTCCGAAACGGAGGTGTACCGCGAAAGCGCGCGGGTCAGCCCCGGCAATCGCGCGGTAATCCATGACACGCCCTTTGCGCGCATCGGCCACACGATCTGTTACGACCTGCGGTTTCCCGGCCTGTTCCGCAGCCTTGCGCAGGGCGGTGCGGAGATCCTGCTGTGCCCCGCGGCCTTCACGAAAAAGACCGGCGAGGCGCATTGGCATGTCCTGAACCGCGCCCGCGCGATCGAGACCACGCGCTTCATGGTGTCGGCCTGCGCGGTCGGGCCGGTGCCGGGGGGCGGCGAAAGCTATGGTCATTCGCTGGTCGTCAGCCCCTGGGGCGAGATCGTCAGCGATGGCGGCACCCTGCCCGGCGTGGTGCAGGCGCGCATCGACCTTGAAGAAGTGGCGCAGGCGCAGGCCCGCATCCCGTCGCTTGCGGTCGACCGGCCGTTCACCCTGACCCAACCCAGAAGGAGCGTCGCATGAGCTCATTGGCGGCCCAGTTCGGGCAGAGCTTTTCCGATCACCCCCTGCGCAAGGCGTTCATGAAGTGGCAGTGCCGCGTGCGACAGATGGCGATGCGCGACAATGACGGCCGCCCCGACGAGGCGATCATGCCGGCGGTGATCCTGCCCGGTCAGGACGCGGCCTTGGGCCATATCATCACGGTGATGAACAAGGCGCCGGGCCATTCGGTGACGCCTGAAATGGAGCATATGGCGGCCAAGACCAACGATCCTGCGCAAATACGCGATCAGGCGATCCGGTTCCTGTCGGCCAGCCATTACCAGAAGGCGGACGAATTCTCGGATATCCTGACGGCGACCTTCCCGCCGGAGTCACCCGGCGCGGCGCAGATTCACGAGGCCCGGCAGTGCCGGCTGGTGTTCGAGGCCTATTCGCAGTGTTTCGACCTGACCTGCAAGGTATGGCGGCTGGCGCCGCACAACCTGCTGCATCAGGCGACCATGGCGCATAACAGGCTGTTCAACCCGCAAATGCCGCCCGATACGGTCGTTCTGGGGTTCGAGCCGGACTGGAGCGCGTCGAGCGCCCGCCCCGACATAAGGTAATCACGCGGCGCGGGCGATCAGTGCGAGCGGTCGATATCGCCCACGGCCAGCACTGGGGAGGCGTCGATCTCCTCGGCGTCGAGCATGGATGACACCCGTTCCAGAACGGCGACGATCATCGCCTGTTCCCAATCCTCGAGCGCCTCGAACTGCTTGACGTATTTCTGCTGCAGCGCGTCGGGCGCGGCGCGCACCTTGGCCATGCCGTCAGGCGTGATTTCCAGCCGGGTCTGGCGGCGGTCGCGTTCCGATTGCCGCCGGGACAGAAGGCCCTTCGCCTCCAGCTTCTTTATCAGCGCCGACACGGTGGCCTGGGTGACGCCCATGCGCTGAGACAGCTCGGTCGGGGTGGCATAGCCCTTTTCCGACACGATCTGCAGTACCCGCAACTGCACGGCCGTCAGACCGGCCTCGCGCGCGAGGTCGCGCGCATACATCTCGGTCGCGCGCAGAATCCGGCGCAGGGCGATCAGGCTGATATCGGTGCGGTCCACGTCGTCCGACTCCGTTGAGGGCCGAGACACTTTATCCAGTCTGGGAAAATCCGCAATCCGTGAAGTGTTTTTGTTTTCTTTACTAAATGGCTGTGGCATGTCCTTAATATAGTGCTAAGCAATTTAAACTGCAATATGCGCGAAAAGGCGCATATTAAGCGCAAAAATACTTAGGTGGTTGAAATCGAATTTCGAAGCAATATACTTAGGCTTGCTAACAACAAGGGACCAGAGCCGTGCACAAGATTGAAGGATCGAAGCCGAAGATCACATTTCGCAAGCCCAACCGCGAGGATGGCGCGGCGATCTGGGATCTGATTGCGTCGTGTCATCCGCTCGACGAGAACTCGATGTACTGCAACCTGATCCAGTGCGACCACTTCCGCGACACCTGCATCGTGGCCGAGATGGACGGAGAGCCGGTTGGCTGGATTTCCGCCTACATCACGCCCGATGACGACGAGACCCTGTTCGTGTGGCAGGTCGCGGTGTCGGAAAAGGCGCGCGGCAAGGGCCTTGGATCGCGCATGTTGAAAGAGCTGACCGCGCGCGAGGAGTGCGCCGAGGTCAACCGCCTGCAAACCACGATCACGCTGGACAACGACGCCTCGTGGGCGCTGTTCGGCAAGTTCTCGAAAGGTATGGGCGGCAAGCTGAACAGCCAGCCGTATTTCACGCGCGAGGACCATTTCGACGGGCGTCACGCCACCGAGCACATGGTCACGATCGAATTCGCCGAAGAGCTGAAGCGCGCCGCCTGATCGCGAAGCGCGCCGGCCTTCAACCTTCACAGACAAAGGACACATCATGCCGACTGACAAGTCAGCCGAACTCGAGATCTTCAACCGCCGTGAATCGGAGGCACGCAGCTATTGCCGCAGCTTCGAGACGGTGTTCACCAAGGCCAGCGGCGCGGAACTGACCGGCGCCGACGGCACGACCTATATCGACTTCCTGGCCGGGTGCTCGTCGCTCAACTACGGGCACAACGACCCGGACATGAAAGAGGCCCTGGTCGAGCATATTGCCGGCGACGGCATCGCGCATGGCCTTGATATGTACACCACCGAGAAGGCCAGGTTCCTGAAGGCCTACGAGGAAAACATCCTCGAGCCGCGGGGCATGGACTACAAGGTGATGATGACGGGCCCGACCGGGACCAACGCGGTCGAGGCGGCGATGAAGCTGGCCCGCAAGGTTACCGGCCGCCGCAACATCGTGGCCTTCACCAACGGCTTCCACGGCATGACCATGGGCGCGCTGTCGCTGACCGGCAATGCCGGAAAGCGCGCGGGTGCGGGCTGCGGTTCGCTCTGCGGTGTCACGCGGATGCCCTTTGACGGGGCGTTCGGCGACGACATGGACACGCTGAAGCAGATGGAAATGATGTTCGACAACCCGTCCTCGGGGATCGACGCGCCCGCCGCGTTCATCTTCGAGCCGGTGCAGGGCGAAGGCGGCCTGAACGCCGCCTCCGACGAATGGATGCAGGGCGTTGCCCGCCTGGCCAAGAAGCTTGGCGCGCTGCTGATCGTGGACGACATCCAGTCGGGCTGTGGCCGCACGGGCACCTATTTCGCCTTCGAATCCGCCGGGATCGAGCCGGACATGATCACCCAGGCGAAATCGCTGTCGGGCTTCGGCCTGCCGTTTGCCGCGCTGCTGATCAAGCGCGAGCACGACATCTGGAAGCCCGCCGAGCACAACGGCACCTTCCGCGGCAACACCCATGCCTTCGTCACGGGGCGCGTCGCGCTGGAGAAGTTCTGGGCCGACGACACGTTCCAGAACGAGGTGCAGCACAAGTCCGCCATCCTGACCGCGGGCCTGCAAGCGGTCGCCGATCTCGTGCCGGATGCACGCCTGAAGGGCCGCGGCATGATGCAGGGCGTCGATGTGGGCTCGGGCGAGACCGCCGAGGCGATCTGCGCACGGGCCTTCGAGAAGGGCCTTGTGATCGAGACCTCGGGTGCCGATGATGAAGTGGTCAAGGTGCTGGCACCGTTGACCATCCCCGAAGACACGTTGCGCAAGGGGCTCGACATCCTGCTGGAGGCCGCCCGCGACGTGACCGTTCACAACAAGATCGCAGCGGAGTAACAGACAGATGATCGTGAGAGATTTCGACGACGTGGTGAAGGCCGGCAATTCGGTATCGGATGCCAAGTGGACATCCGTGCGGATGCTTCTGGCCGATGACGGGATGGGCTTTTCCTTCCACATCACCTTCCTCGAAGCGGGCAGCGAGCACACGTTCGAATACAAGAACCACTTCGAAAGCGTGTATTGCATCCAGGGCAAGGGCTCGATCACCGATCTGAAGACGGGCGAGACCCACCAGATCAAGCCGGGCACGATGTATGCCCTGAACGAGCATGACCGCCACACGCTGCGCGCCGAGGAAGAGCTCGTGATGGCCTGTGTGTTCAACCCGCCCGTCACGGGACGCGAAGTGCACCGGGAAGACGGCTCTTACGCCGCGCCCGAGGAAGTATCCTGAAAACCAAGAGGTGCCCAGGGGCGCAAGCCCCAGGGTAATCATTCATGACCCAATCGACCCATACAGTCGAAAAGATCGGCGGCACGTCGATGTCGCGTCTCGACGAGCTTGTCGAGACCCTGTTCAAGCGCGACAGCGACGCCGAGATCTACAACCGCATCTTCGTGGTCTCGGCCTTCGGTGGCGTGACCAACCTGCTGCTGGAGCACAAGAAGACCGACGAGCCGGGCGTTTATGCGCGGTTCGCCAACGAAGAGGACGATCACGGCTGGCTCGATGCGCTGTCCGGCGTCGCGGCGGGGATGCGCGAGGCGCATCAATCCGTTCTGCATGATGCCGCCGACCTGAGCGATGCCGACGATTTCGTGCGCGACCGGGTGGAAGGCGTGCGCAGTTGCCTGCTGGATTTGCAGCGGCTGTGTTCCTACGGCCATTTCCGCCTGAGCCAGCACATGATGCTGACCCGCGAATTGCTGTCGGGCCTTGGCGAGGCGCATTCCGCCTATGTCGCCACGCTGGCGCTGCGCCGGGCAGGCATCAACGCGCGGTTCGTTGACCTGAGCGGTTGGCGCGACGAGCGCGAGATGACGCTTGAAGAGCGAATCCATGACGGGCTTGACGACGTGAAGGTGGCCGAGGAGCTGCCGATCGTCACCGGCTATGCGCAATGCGCCGAAGGGCTGATGGCCGAGTTCGACCGCGGCTATTCCGAAGTGACATTCAGCAAGATCGCCGCCCTGACCGGGGCGCGCGAGGCGATCATCCACAAGGAATTCCACCTGTCCTCGGCCGACCCGAACCTGGTGAAAGGCGAGGTGCGCAAGCTGGGCCACACCAATTACGACGTGGCCGACCAGCTGTCGAACATGGGGATGGAGGCGATCCACCCCAAGGCGGCCAAGACCCTGCGCCAGGCCGATGTGCCGCTGCGCGTGACCAACGCCTTCGAGCCGCACGACCCCGGCACGCTGATCGACGATCAGCCCGCCGAGCAACCGGGTGCCGAGATCGTGACCGGCCTGAACGTGCACGCGCTGGAGCTGTTCGAGCAGGACATGGTCGGGGTCAAGGGCTATGACGCCAAGATCCTCGAGCTGCTGACGCGGCACGGGGTGCGGATCGTCTCGAAGACCTCGAACGCCAACACGATCACGCATTACGTGGACGCCCCCCTGCGCGAGCTGCGCAAGGTGGAAGCGGACCTGAACAAGGCCTATCCGAGCGCCGAGTTGACCATCCAGCCGCTGGCCATCGCGGCGGTGATCGGGCGCGACCTGTCCGGCCTCAACGTGCTGGGCGAGGGGCTGAAGGCCCTGGCCAAGGACGGGGTCGAGGTGCTGGCCGCGCACCAGACGACGCGGTCGGTCGATGTTCAGTTCGTTGTGCCCAGAGATTCGCTGGCGGCTTCGATCGGGGCGCTGCACGGCGCGCTCCTGCCCGCTGAAAACGTGGCGGATTTGAAGCCCGAAAAGAAAGCCGCCTAGCTAGCGGCGACCTGAAAAAATAATAAATCCAGCGACTTGACCCGCCCGGCCCTCCCTTGGCCCGGCGGGGCTTTTTCTGTCTGCCGGGCGCTTGGGCGAATGGCGGCAGGGGGCGGGCTGTGGCATTCTGTGGGGACAGGCGCGGGGCCGTGGGCCTTGGCGCCGTTGCGGGAGAGGCGATGCACAACGGGCTGCCATATCTGGACCTGAGCGACCCGGCGGTGTCCACGCGCGGCCCCGAGGTTCTGGCGGCGCGGGCGCGGCATTGGTGCGCGCGCACGCCCTATGGGCTGGCGGTGCTGCGCTATCGCGAGGTGGGCCGCATCCTGCGCGACCGCCGGTTCCGGCAAGGCAGCCACAACTGGCCCGACACGGTGGGCATCGAGGGTGCCTTCGCGGAGTTCTGGCGGCAGTCGGTGATCGGGCAGGAGGGCGCGGCGCACAGGCGGCTGCGCGCCCTGGCGGTGCCGGCGCTGTCGGAGGACTACGTGAAAAGCCTTGTGCCCGCCTTCGACGAGATCGCCGACGACCTGTGCAGGCGCCTGCGAGAGACCGATCATTGCGAGTTCCAGGAGGCGTTCTGCACGCCCTTCGCGGGCCAGGCGATCACGACGCTGCTGGGGATGGCGCGCGAGGATTGGCCGCTGGTGGCGCGGAACGCCTCGGATTTGGGGCTGGCCATGGGCATCGGGGCCAAGCAGCACGAGGCCCGGTTCAACGCGGCTTGTGAGACCCTGTTCGACCTGGCCGATCACCTGGTGGCCCGCGTGCGGCGCGGCGTAAATCGCGGCAGCTATGTCGCGCGGATGGTGGCGGCCTTCGATACCAATGGCGACTGCACGCATGACGAGTTGCTGAACACCATCGTCATTTCGATTTTCGGGGGCGTGGACACCACCCGCGCGCTGCTGGGGCTTGGGCTGTCGTTGTTCATCGACCACCCGGATCAATGGCAGGCGCTGCGCGCCGACGACCGCCTGATCCCGGCGGCGGTCGAGGAATTCATTCGCGCCCGGCCGACGACCACATGGGCCACCCGCGAGGCCGTGGAGAATGTGGAGATGAACGGGCAGGTGATCGCAAAGGGCACGGTGCTGCATCTGCTGGTCCATGCCACGGCCCGCGACCCGGCGATCTGCGACGACCCGCGCTTTGACATCACGGCCAGGCGCAAACGGCATTTCGGGTTCGGTGGCGGGGCGCATCACTGCATCGGGCATTACGTGGCCCGCACCGACATGGCCGCCGCGCTGCGCGCCCTGCGCCGGACCTTTGCGACGGTGGGCTATGACGGGGTGCCCGAATGGCTGCCCGACAGCGGCAACACCGGTGCGGTGCGTCTGCCCATCCGGTACACGCTGGCACCCTGAGCCGAGGGCCGGTCGGTCAGCCCTTGGCGAGATCCTTGAGAATGGGGCAATCGGGGCGGTTGTCGCCCGCGCATTCGCGGACCAGATGGCTGAGCGTGTCGCGCATGGAGCGAAGCTGCGCGATCTTGTCCTCGATCGCGTCCAGGTGATCCTGCGCCACGCGTTTCACATCGGCACTGGCGCGGGCGTCATCCTCGTAAAGCGCCAGAAGCGTGCGGCAATCCTCGATCGAGAAACCAAGGGCGCGGGCTCGGCCCAGAAAGGCCAGCTTGTGCACGTCGGTTTCCTCGAAATGCCTGTATCCGTTGGCCGCGCGGTGCGGGCGGATCAGGCCGATCTCCTCGTAATAGCGGATGGTCTTGGGCGGCAGGCTGGTGCGCTTGGCGACGTCTCCGATGTTCATGCTGCGCTCCTACTGGGCTGGCACGGGGCTGCGGCCGGATGCGTTGCGATGCGCGGGCCCGCCCTTGCCCGTGCCGTTGCCTGCCCCCGGCGCGGCCCGGCGCAGGCGCAGCGCGTTCGACAGCACGAAGACCGAACTGAGCGCCATCGCCCCGGCGGCCAGCATCGGCGAGAGCAGCGTGCCGGTCAGCGGATAGAGAACGCCCGCCGCGACCGGGATCAGCGCGGTGTTGTAGGCAAAGGCCCAGAACAGGTTCTGGCGGATGTTGCGCATCGTGGCACGCGACAGGTGCAGCGCGTTCAGCACCCCCGACAGATCGCCCGAGATCAGCACGATGTCGGCGGCCTCGATCGCGACATCGGTGCCGCTGCCGACGGCGAGGCCGATATCGGCCTCGGCCAGGGCGGGGGCGTCGTTGATGCCGTCGCCCACGAAGGCCACGGCGCCGTGGCGGGAGCGCAGGTTTGCCACCGCATCGACCTTGCCGCCGGGCAGCACCTCGGCCTCGACATGGTCGATGCCCAGTTCGCGGGCGATCGCGTCGGCGGTGGCTTGCGTGTCGCCGGTGATCATGGCGGCCTTCAGCCCCTGGTCGTGCAGCGCGGCGATCACCGCGCGGCTTGTTTCTTTCAGCGGGTCGGCCACGGCCAGAAGGCCCGCGGCCTGACCGTCGATCGCGGCGAAGATCGGGGTCTGGCCCTTGTCCGAGACCTCGGCCAGGGCCGATGACAGGGCCGAGATGTCGATCCCCTCGCGCGTCATCAGGCGTTCGGCGCCGATCAGGATGTCGTGCCCCTCAATCCGTGCGGACAGGCCGAAGCCACTGATGGCCTTGACGTTTTCGGGTTTTGGCAAGCTCAGTCCACGGTCTTGCGCGGCCTGTTCGACGGCCCGCGCGATGGGATGTTCGGAGCGCGATTCGACCGCCGCGACATGGCGCAGGAGGGCGTCTTCGTCCTGACCGGGGGCCGGTGCGATCCGGGTCAGGCGGGGCTGTCCCTCGGTCAGGGTGCCGGTCTTGTCGAAGGCCACGACGCGGGCCTCGTCCAGCCGTTGCAGGGCGTCGCCCTTGCGGAAGAGCACGCCCAGTTCCGCCGCGCGGCCCGTGCCCACCATGATTGAGGTCGGGGTCGCCAGGCCCATCGCGCAGGGGCAGGCGATGATGAGCACCGACACGCCCGCCACCAGCGCGAAGGTCAGCGCCGGATCGGGGCCGATGACGAGCCACGTGGCGACGGTGGCCAGCGCCACGGCGATGACCGCCGGCACGAAGACGCGCACCACGCGGTCGGCCAGCGACTGGATGGGCAGCTTGGCGCCCTGCGCCTCTTCGACCATGGAGATGATCTGCGACAGCATGGTGTCGCGGCCGACCTTGGTGGCGCGGAAGGTCAGCGCGCCGTCGCCGTTGATCGTGCCGCCGATCACCTCGGCGCCCTCGGACTTTTCGACCGGGACGGGTTCGCCGGAAATCATGCTTTCGTCCACGTAGGAGTGGCCAGTCAGGACCGTGCCGTCCACCGCGATCTTTTCGCCGGGGCGGACATGGACGATGTCGCCGACGCCAAGGTTTTCAACTGGAATTTCAATGGTTTCACCCTTGCGTTCCACGCGGGCGGTGTGGGCCTGAAGGCCGATGAGTTTCTGGATGGCGGCGCCGGTGCGGCCCTTGGCGCGGGCTTCGAGCCAGCGGCCCAGAAGGATCAGGGTGACGATCACCGCGGCGGCCTCGAAATAGACGGCGCGGGTGCCTTCGGGCAGCAGGGCCGGCGCGAAGAGGGCGACGACAGAAAAGCCCCACGCGGCCGAGGTGCCCAGGGCGACGAGGCTGTTCATGTCGGGCGCGCCCTTCAGCAGGGCCGGGACGCCGCGGGTGAAGAAGCTGCGGCCGGGCCAGACCAGCACCAGCGAGGTCAGCGCGAATTGTAGCATCCAAGTCGTCTGACGGCCGAGGGTGTCATGGATAAGCCCTTGGAATCCGGGGATGAAATGGCTGCCCATTTCAATGACGAACACCGGCAGGGTGAGGGCCGCGGCGATCAGGGTGAGGCGCCTTGCATGGTCGGTCTCGGCGGCGCGGCGGGTGGCCTGATCGTCGGGCGCGTCCTCGGCGGGGCGGGCGGTGTAACCGGCTTCAGTGGCGGCGCGGGCCAGGTCGGAAGGATCAGTGGCCCCGGAGAGATAGCGCACCTGCGCCTGTTCGGTGGCGAGGTTCACGGAAGCCTCCAGCACCCCGGGTCGGGCGCGCAGCGCGTCTTCCACGCGGGCGGTGCAGGAGGCGCAGGTCATGCCCGAAACGGCCAGGGTAACGCGCGCTTCGCGGGCCGGATAATTGGCCGATTCCAGAGCCTTGGCCATCTCGGCGGGATCGGCCCCGTCGGTCTGCAAACGGGCGGTGCCATCGGCGAAATTGACCGAGACATCGCGGACGCCCGGCACGGCGGCGAGCGCGCGTTCGGCGCGGCCCGCGCAGCCGGCGCAGGACAGGTTCTCGATCTCGATGCGAAGCGTGTCGGTGGGCATGGCCCCTCCTTTCCTCTGCCCTCCAGATAGGGGTTCCAGTCACCGTAAGGTCAAGGGGCGCGTTAACGATTTGCCGCCGGAAGGGTGCGAATCGGGGTTAACGGCCGCCGTGCATGGGAAAACCCGGCATCGGTATCGCGTCGGTATCGCGTCGGTATCACGTCGGTATTCCGGTCGGTGCGCGGCCGAGGTTAACAGGCCGTGCGGTCGGGTCGTGCGGTCGGGCTGGCGACCAGGAGCGCGCTGCGCGCGCGGGCCTGCGGCCCGGTGGGTATTTGGGCCAAGAAGAAGCGGGGGCGGGGGCGGCCCACTAGATCGGCGCGCCTGACAGGCGGGCGATCAGTTGCGAGCCGTTCGCGGCCCCGAATTTCGTCATCAGCCGCGCGCGGTGTGCCTCGACCGTGCGGGGCGAGAGGCCGAGCTGTCGCGCGGTTTCCTTGCTGGTCAGCCCCGCGACAA
>JAASSQ010000300.1 GCA_021767845.1 Roseovarius sp.
CTGAACCGGGTGATGGACACCTTGCAGGACCGCGCCCGCCTGATGCGGGCGTGGCGGGCGTTTCTGTCGGATTATCCCGTGCTGCTCTGCCCGGTGTCGGGCGAATTGCCGTTCGAGGATCTGCGCGACGTGAAGGGCCAGTCCGATTTCGAGGCGATCATCGCCGCGCAGATGGCGCAGATCGGCCTGCCGTTCCTGGGCCTGCCGGGCCTGACCGTGACGACGGGGGCGGCGCATGGCCTGCCGGTGGGCGTGCAGCTTGTGGCCAACCAGTTCCGCGAAGACGTGCTGCTGGAGGCAGGCGACGTGATCGCCGCCACGGTGCCTACCACGGGGTGACGCGCGGGCCCGACGCATCGTGATGCGACATGACGCGATGGCGCAAGCGCAGAACGGCGGAGGGCTGGTGACAGGGACCGAACGCTCTCCGCCACCCTATTCATTGTCGTATTTGATTGAAACGATACTTGAACAAGTATTCTCTACCGGTCGTCGCTGGTAGCGGAACGGTTGAACTGCGGCCGTGACGGCGTGTTGCACAACGGCACGGACCCGTCCGCCGCGGTGCCATCCACCTGGAGCACGCATGGAACATGCATGCGGTGCAAGGACGGCCGCGCTTGAGTTGCGCGTCATTCTTGCTACCTTGATCACGCGCAAACTATCGAGAAGGAGTTCGTCATGCAGGGCGATCTTCGGATGCAACGCTGGGTGCTGGTATCGGCGTACCGTCGCTACCTCGAGGCGGACCGCGCCTGGACCGTGGCTCAGCGCGATGCGCAATCATGGTTTCCTGCCAGCCGGCGGTCGAAAGTCGCGACCGTTGGTGATCGCGGATCGAAGGTCAGGCGCAGCTACGAAACGCGCGAGGATGCACTGGCGCGACTGCTGCTGGTGCGAGCGAAGCTGGAACGCGCACGACAGCGTCTCAAGAAACAGCAGCGGGCGCGCGAGGGCCAAATGCGGATTCGTCTGCTGACCGGTTAAGGCGCCTCGCCGAGACCGGTCGCTGCCGACAGAGTGATTACGTCACAAGGGCCGATGATATGCGGGCAATGGTTTTCGACGGACGCAAGCGAGAACTAGAACTTCGGGATGTGCCGTTACCCGCACCGAAGGCGAACCAGATCCTGATTCGTATCGAGGCCTGCGGGGTGTGCCGAACCGATCTTCATGTCATCGGCGGCGATCTGAAAGGTCCGGCGCTGCCGCTGATACCGGGCCACGAGATCGTCGGGCGCGTCGAGAAGACGGGCAACGCCGTTTCGAACCTGCGACCCGGCCAGCGCGTCGGTGTACCCTGGCTCGGCCATACCTGCGGAAGCTGCGACTTCTGCACCACCAACCGGGAAAACCTCTGCGACTTCCCTGGCTTCACCGGCTACACGATCAATGGCGGCTATGCCGAATACTGCGTCGCGGACGCGCAGTTCGTATTTCCCTTGCCGGAGCGGGCCGAGGCCGCCGCGCTGGCGCCGCTGCTTTGCGCCGGTCTCATAGGCTATCGCAGTCTGAGGCTGGCAGGCGACGTTTCGCGCCTCGCGATCTACGGCTTCGGCGCGGCGGCGCATATCCTGTGTCAGATCGCACGATACCGGCAGATCGAGATCTATGCCTTCACCCGCGATGGCGACAGGGCAGCGCAGGCCTTCGCCCGCCGCCTCGGCGCCAGTTGGGCCGGCGGATCGTCGGAGACGGCGCCGGCGTCCTTCGATGCGGCGATCATCTTTGCGCCTGTCGGCGCACTCGTCCCGATCGCCCTGAAAGGCGTCCGCAAGGGCGGGCGAGTGATCTGCGCCGGCATCCACATGAGCGACATTCCGGGTTTTCCCTATGCCGATCTCTGGCAGGAGCGGTCGATCCTCTCGGTCGCCAACCTGACCCGGGCAGATGGCGAAGAGTTCATTCCGCTTGCCGCAGAAGCCCGAGTGAAGACGGAGATCGCGACCTATCCTCTGGAACGTGCCAACGAGGCTCTGGACGATCTGCGAGAGGGTAGATTGCAGGGAGCGGCCGTTCTCGTACCGTGATTGCGGGCATATGGCAGCAGCTTACGATATAGCAGAAGAAAACCCGGTTGCTCGTGCGGCCTTTCACCTCTGGCGGGTTCAGCGCGATTTACAATTGCGCCTTATGATCCCGTCTCGATATTGATATGTGCAATGGAACGAATTCCCTTTCGATATATGGCCCTCCTGGCCAGTGTCGCGCTCCTCGTGCTTGGCAACGGACTGCAGCAGACGCTGATCGGTCTGCGCGCGGGCGTCGAGGGCTATGCCGAGGAAACGGTAGGCGCAATGATGTCCGCCTATTTCGTCGGTTTCGTGCTCGCGTCGATCCATGCCCCGCGGGTCATCCAGCAAGTGGGGCATATCCGCGCCTTCGCCGCTTTCGCCTCGGCCGGCTCGGCCATCGCGCTCTGCTTCGCAATCTTTGTCTCACCCACGGTCTGGATCCTGCTGCGGATGTTGCAGGGGGCCTGCTATGCCGGCATGATCATCGTTGTGGAAAGCTGGCTGAACGCCTCGGCCGATGCAAGCTGGCGGGGCCGCGTCCTCGCGATCTATTCCATCGTCATGTATGCGTCTTGGGCGATCAGCCAGCCGATGGTCGCACTGGCGCCGGTGTCGGGCTTCGTCCTTTTCGCGACCGTGTCGATCTGCCTCTCGCTGGCGCTGGTGCCGATCACGCTCAGCCGGGCGGGTGATCCGGGCGTCGTGCTGGCCACGCGCGTCGGCATCCGGCGTCTGCTGGCGATCTCGCCGATGGCGCTTAGCGGAGCCTTCGTGATGGGGGTGTCGGTGGGCGCGTTCTTCGGCATGGGCCCGGTGGCCAGCCAGCAATCCGGGTTCAGCGACGCGGACACCGGCACCATTCTGTCGGCCGCACTGGTCGGCGCTTTGGTGTTCCAGTGGCCTCTGGGCTGGCTGTCGGATCTCATGGATCGCCGCCTCATCATCCTTGGGAGCAGTGTGGCCGGCGCCGTTGTATCGGGTCTGTTTGCCGCGACGCTGGCGGACGGTGGCAAACTATCGACGATCCTGCTCGCTTTTCTTCTGGGAGGGGCGTTGATGCCGCTCTATTCGATTTGTCTGGCGGAAGCGAACGACCGCATCGACGAGAGCGAACTGATCGCGGCAGCAAGCGCTTTCGTGCTGGTCTACGGGGTTGGATCGGCCGTCGGGCCCTTCGCTGCCGGTCTGGTCATGGGACAGATCGGGCCTTCGGGCCTGTTTGTCTTCATGGCTTCCGTGCTGGCCCTGTTCTCGGCGTTCGATGCCTTGCGTATCCGGCAACGGGAAAAAACGGATGTTCGCGCCAAACAGAGCTATGTGGCGACGCCCAGTACCAGCCATGCCGTCCTGCCCCTGCACGAGCACGGACCCGACCGTGCCAAG
>JAASSQ010000301.1 GCA_021767845.1 Roseovarius sp.
CAGGCGGATAACCGAGCCGCGCGCCGTCATCTTTTCAAGGAAGCCTTCGTCCTTCGTGGCTTCGGCCATCCATTCGCCCCACTTGGCAGCCACGTCATCGGGCAGGCCTGCGGGGCCGGCGATGCCGGTCCAGCCGACAAGCTGGTGCAACTCGGGCTTGTTCAGGTCGGCGGCCGTGGGCGCGTCGAAACCGGGCACCGGGTCGGCCGTGGTCACGAGGATCGGGTTCAGCTGTTCGTTCGCCACGAAGCTCGCCAGTGCCGAGGAGTTGGTGCAGATGAAGGTCGCCGTGCCGTTCAGAACCGCCGTTGCCGCCGCGCCGCCGCCCTTGAGCGGAATGTGCGTGGCCTGCGTCAGCGGATCCTCGATGCCGAACTCGCGCAGCACCATCGCGCCCGCCAGATGCAGAAGCGACCCCACGCCCGACGAGCTGTAGGTCACGCCGCCTTCCTTCACCTTGGCGATCAGGTCGTCCATGCTTTCGATCCCCGAGGACGGGTTCACCGCGCAGGCCACCGGGTTGATCTCGTAGACGGTGACGAAGCGGAAATCGTCCAGCGTGTAGGGCAGGGTGGCCTTCATCGCCGGGTTCACCGAGTGCGACCCGACCCGCGCGAACAGCATGGTATAGCCGTCGGGCTGCGCGTTCTGCACGGTCACGGACCCGGTCGCGCCACCCGCGCCGGTGACGTTGGCCATCACCAGCGGCTTGCCCACGGCCTTGCCGAGCGGTTCGGCAATGGTGCGGGCCGAAATGTCGGTTGCACCGCCGGCGCCGTAGGGGATGACCATGTTGATGGGACGTTCGGGGTATTCCGCCAGAGCGGGTCCGGCCGACAGGCCAGCCGCAAGGGCGCCCGCCGTGAAGATCGACTTGAGTTTCATGTTGTTCCTCCCTGTAGTCTTTTGGTGGGGGCGACTGTAGCACCTTTCGCCGCACACCCTTGACTTCGTATATCTTTAAGGGGAACTTTATAGAAGTAATAATCAATTACACAAACGGTTAGTTTTTGTTACAATAGGCCGAGGCTCGATGTCCATACGGATGCTGCGCACGCTGATTGCCGTGGAAGAAAAAAAGACCTTCAGCGCGGCGGCGGATGCGGTGCATGTCACCCATGCCGCGGTCAGCCAGCAGATGCGCGCGCTTGAAGAGGAATGGCAGGTGGCGCTGTTCGACCGCTCCAGGCGCACGCCGGAGCTGACGCCGACGGGCCGCGCCATCGCCGCCAAGGCGCGCGAGGTGGTGCGCGCCTATGACAACATCGTGCCCTCGGTCATCAGCGGCGAAAGCCTGGAAGGGGAGGTGGCGCTCGGCGCGGTGCCGACCACGCTGATCGGGCTGGCCCCGCTGGCGATTTCCCTGCTCAAGGACCGTTATCCCAAGCTGCATGTGCGGCTGTTTCCGGGGCTGACGACCCATCTTGTCGCCCAGATCGAGCGCGGTGCGATCGACGCGGCGATCGTGTCGCGCCCGATGGTGGTGCCGCGCGGCCTGAAATGCCGCGATATCGCCGAGGAACCGCTGCAATTGATCGCCTCGGAGGATGCGAACAGCGACGACGCGCGCGAGCTTCTGTCCACGCGGCCCTTCATCCGGTTCAACCGCGATGCCGTGGTTGGCCGGCAGATCGAATCGTGGCTGCAGGAACAGCAGATCCGGGTTCGCGAATCGATGGAGCTTGAGGGGCTGGAGGCGATCTCCAGCATGGTGCTGGCCAATCTGGGGGTGTCGATCGTGCCGGAAAGCTGTGTGCAGACATGCAACCCCTTGCCGCTCAAGCGGCTGTCCCTGGGGCGTGACGCGCCGACCCGGCATTTGGGCCTGATCCTGCGGCGCGACAATCCGCGCAGCCGGGTGATGGACGGGATCGAGGCCGCGTTGCTGGACAGCGTCGAGATCGGCGCGTTCCAGCCCGATGCCGGACGGGAGCGCCCCCACCCATGACGCCGGAGCAGATCGCATTCGTTGCGGCCGGAGCGGCCGCCGGGGGGTTCATCAACGGGCTGGCGGGCTTCGGCACCGCGCTGTTCGCGCTTGGGTTCTTTCTCAACGTGATGACCCCGCCGCAGGCCGTGGCGGTGGTGGTTGTCCTGTCCGTCGCAAGCGGCCTTCAGGGGCTTTGGGTGGTGCGCCAAGCGATCTGGGACCGCCCGCGCCGGCTGATGCGGTTCCTGCTGCCGGGGCTGGTAGGCATTCCGCTTGGTGTGCTGGCCCTGTGGGTGATCGACGCACGCACGCTCAAGCTGGTGATCGCGGGTTTCCTGTTGCTGTATGGCGGGTTCTTTACCCTGCGGCGGGCCTTGCCCCGGTTCGAGCGTCCGACGCCCATCATGGATTCCACCGTCGGGTTCCTGGGTGGCGTCTTGGGCGGGGCGGCATCGCTGTCGGGGGCGCTGCCGACGATGTGGTGCTCGATGCGGCCTTGGCCCAAGGCTGAAACGCGCGCCGTTTTGCAGCCCTTCAATGTCGTCGTTCTGGGCGTGACGGCGGGTCTGCTGGCGCTGCGCGGGGTTTATGACGCGCAAACGCTGTGGTTCGTGGTCGTGGCGATCCCGGCCACGATGATAGCGGCCCAGGTCGGCCTGATGGTGTTCAAGCGTTTGCCGGACGAGCTGTTTCGCCGGTTGCTGATCTCGATGTGCCTGCTGTCAGGCATCATCCTGATGGCGCGGGAACTGCTATGAGGATCGACCGGATCAGCGTCCATGTCTTTCGAGCGCCGACGCCGCGTCCGGTGGCCACGTCCTTTGGCGTGATGCGCGACCGGCCGGCGGTTTTCGTGCGGCTGAGCGACGGGGAGGGGGCGCATGGCTGGGGCGAGATTTTCGCCAACTGGCCATCGGCCGGCGCCGAGCACCGCGCCCGCCTGCTGATCGAGGATATGGGAGATCTGGTGCTGGGCCGGACGGTCGAGGCACCCGGCGATCTGGCCCCGGCGCTGACGCAAGAGACCCATATCCGCGCCTTGCAATGCGGGGAATGGGGGCCGTTCCGGCAGGTGATCGCCGGGCTGGACACGGCGCTGCACGACCTGTTCGCGCGGCGCGCGGGCCTGCCGCTGGCGCGCTACCTGGCCCGGCAGGCCGCGGCCTCTGTGCCGGTCTATGCCAGCGGGCTGCATGTCTCGGCGGCGCGGGAGGGCATTGATGCGGCCCGCGCGCAGGGGATCGCGGCCTTCAAGGTCAAGGTGGGCTTCGATCCCGAGCGCGACCTTGCCGATCTGCACCGGCTGGCAGGGGATCTGCGCGCAGGCGAACGCCTGATGGCCGATGCGAACCAGGCGTGGGACGTGCCCGAGGCGCTGCGCTTTGCCGAGGCCGCGTGCGACACCGGGCTGTCCTGGCTGGAAGAGCCGATCCGCGCCGACCGACCCGCGGCTGACTGG
>JAASSQ010000302.1 GCA_021767845.1 Roseovarius sp.
AGGTGCAGCGCGGTGACATGCAGCGCGGGGTCCGGCCCGAGCACCGTGCGGAGATGGGGCGGCGGGTCGGCCACGGCCCGATCCAGCAACCTGTAACCATAGGCCCGACCCCGATCCACGATCTCGCGCCGGATGACGGGAATATCCACGGTCGCGCGACTGACCGGGTGCAGCGCGACGCGGGTGCCCGCCTTGCGCCTGCGTTCGAGGATACCGTCGTCGGCGAGCGCCCGCAGCGCCCGGTTGACCGTGGCGCGCGCGCAGCCGAATTCGCGGGCCAGATCGACCTCGTTCGGGATGACATGACCCGGCGGCCATTCCCGGGCGTGAATCCGGCGCAAGACCTCGTCCTGGATGGCCAGCCAGCCCTTGGGTGCCGGGTGGCTCATACCGTGCCCCGCAGCGGGCGCATGGCCCGGACGTAATCGGCTTCGATCCGGTCGCGTGCATGGTGGCGGCCGCCCTGCACGACATGGCGACCGGCGGACCACACATCGCGAACCATCGCATCGGAGCCTGCGAAGACCCAGCAATCCAGCACGATGTCGCCGCCCTGGTCCACAAGGTCGATATGGCCTGCGTCGAGTGCGGTCAGATCGGCCAGCTTCCCCGGCGCGATCGCGCCGCTGCCACGGCCCGCCGCCTGCGCACCCCCCGCACAGACCGCATCGAAGAGCCGCCGGCCCGTCGTGCGATCCGGCGTGGCCAACGCGGCGCGGGACCGGTCGCGCAGGCGTTGCGAATAGTCGAGCGTGCGCAGCTCTTCGCTGAGCGATATGCGGATGTTGGAATCCGACCCGACGGCGATGCGCCCACCGGAGTCCATCCAGCGGACACCGTCGAAGATACCGTCGCCAAGGCTGGATTCGGTGATCGGGCAGAGCCCTGCCACGGCACCCGAACGGGCCAAAGCGGTGGTTTCATGCGGGTCCATCTGGGTGCAGTGAATGAGGCACCACTGACCATCCACCTGCGTATGGTTCAGCAGCCATTCCACCGGGCGCGCGCCATGGGCGGCCTGCACCTCTTCAACCTCGGCCACCTGTTCGGCAAGGTGCATGTGGATCGGCCCGCCCTGCGCCAGATCGGCGGCGCGGGATATATCCTCGGGCGCGACGGCGCGCAGGCTGTGCGGCGCGATGCCGATCCGCGCATCCGGTGGCAGCGCCGAGAGGGCCGCGCGCGTCTCCTCGACCAGCCGGGCGAAGCGGTCCGGGTCGTTGCCGAACCGGATCTGGCCCGCGGTCAGTTCGCGCCGGTCGCACCCGCCGAAGCGGTAGTGCACCGGCAGGAGCGTCAGCCCGATGCCCGTCTCCTGCGTGGCCGCAACGATCCGCTGCGCCATCTCGGACAGCGTGTCATAGGGCGTGCCGCCCGGTGCGTGGTGGAGGTAATGGAATTCGACATTGGCGGCATAGCCCGCTTCCAGCATCTCCATCTGCACAAGCGCCGCGATGGCCTGCACCTGATCGGGGTCGAGCTGGTCGAGAAACCGATACATGAGCTTGCGCCAGGTCCAGAAACTGTCGCGCGGGTCGGGGCCGCGCCCCTCGGTCAGGCCGGCCATGGCGCGTTGAAAAGCGTGGGAATGGGCATTGGCCGGGGCGGGCAGAAGAATGCCCGCGCGGTAGCCGTCTGCGGGCTGATCGGGCGCGACCGAGGCGATGCGCCCTGCCCCGTCAATCTCGACCCTGACGCCCCGCGCCCACCCCGAAGGCAGCAACGCCTGTTCCGCCCAGATGACTGTCATCGCTGAATTCCCGTCTTGACCGGATTATTATGTCTATACATAATTCCATGAAACGACTCGCAAATCAACAAGGTTCGGACATGCTTCTGCGAAACGCGACAGTCGCCACGATGCAGGAGGGCGGAGGCCCCTACGGCCTGATCGAGAAGGCCGCGATCGCGGTGCGCGACGGCCGGATCGCATGGGTCGGACGCGACGCCGATCTGCCGCCTGAGTTCGACGGCGAGGCCGACGACCTAGACGGCCGCCTGGTGACGCCGGCGCTGATCGACTGTCACACCCATATCGTGCATGGCGGCAACCGCGCGGGCGAGTTCGAGATGCGGCTGGCCGGGGCGAGCTACGAGGAAATCGCGCGTGCCGGCGGCGGCATCGTTTCGACCGTGACGGCCACGCGGGACGCGGACGAGGATGCCTTGCTGGACGGTGCCCTGCGCTTTGCCGATGCGCTGATTGCCGAGGGCGCCGCCGTGATCGAGGTGAAATCCGGCTATGGGCTGGATATCGAGACCGAGTTGAAGATGCTGCGCGTGGCGCGTCGCATCGGGGACATGCGGCCGGTGCGGATCAAGACCTCGTTCCTTGGCGCGCACGCGATCCCGGCGGACATGAAGGACCGGCCCGATTCCTATCTGCGCGACATCTGCCTGCCCGCGCTGAAACAGGCGGCGGCCGAGGGGCTGGTCGATGCGGTGGACGGGTTCTGCGAGGGCATCGCCTTTGACGCCGCGCAGATCGAGACGGTGTTCAAGGAGGCGGCGCGGCTTGGCCTTCCGGTCAAGCTTCATGCCGAGCAGCTCAGCCATACGGGCGGCACGATGCTGGCGGCGAAATACGGCGCGCTGTCGGCCGATCACGTGGAATACGCGACCGGGCGCGATGCCGCCGCGCTGGCCGATGCGGGCAGCGCCGCGGTTCTGTTGCCGGGGGCCTTCTACACCCTGCATGAAACGCAAAAGCCGCCCGTTCAGGCGTTTCGCGATCATGGCGTGCCGATGGCGCTGGCCACCGATTGCAACCCGGGGTCGTCGCCGCTGGCCTCGCTTCTGCTGACGATGAACATGGGCTGCACCCTGTTCGACATGACCTGCGAAGAGGCCTTGGCCGGCGTGACGCGCAACGCGGCCAAGGCGCTCGGGCTGGAGGATTGCGGGATGGTGGCCGAAGGCAAGCGTGCCGACCTGGTTGTCTGGGAGGCCGAGCGGCCCGCAGAACTGCCCTACCGCATCGGCTTCAACCCGTTGCGACGGCGAATTTTCGGAGGCATCGGATGACGCAGCCCCTTGTGCCCGGCGAGGTCACGCTCGCGCAGCTGGAAGCGATATGGCGCGCGGATCAGGGCGCCACGCTGGACCGGATGTGCAAACCGGGCGTGGAGGCCGCCGAGGCGCTTGTGCGCCGCGCCGCCGAGGGGGACGAGGCCGTCTATGGCGTCAACACCGGGTTCGGGAAACTGGCCAGCGTCAAGATCCCCGCCGATCAGACGGCAGCGTTGCAGCGCAACCTGATCCTGTCGCATTGCTGCGGTGTCGGAGAGCCGCTGGATCGGGCGACCACCCGGCTGATGATGGTGCTGAAGCTGCTGTCGCTCGGGCGTGGTGCGTCGGGCGTGGCGTGG
>JAASSQ010000303.1 GCA_021767845.1 Roseovarius sp.
CCGGAGCCAACCCGATCATCGTGGATCGTGGCGCCCGGCCCTTACGCGGCTTCGATCCCGATCTGGTCGAAATGCTGATCGACCGCAGCGGCGGTATCGGCGTGGACCTGATGCGCGAAACCGAAATCGTGTCGGTCTCGGAAGCCAGTGGAGCATTCAGTGTTGAAGTGAAGTCAGGCGATCAGGTCCGGACAATCGAAACCGATCTGGTCGTGCATGGCGCGGGCCGGGTTGCAGCCCTGGCCGACCTGAATCTTCAGGCGGCTGGTGTTGACTACAGCGACAAGGGCATCGTTGTAGCCCCCCATCTGCAAAGCACGACAAGCAGCGCGGTCTATGCCGCCGGAGATTCCGCCGATACCGATGGCATGCCGCTGACTCCGATCGCGGTGATCGAAGGGAAGGTCGCGGCCTCCAACATGCTCAGGGACGCGCAGACCACACCGGATTATGCAGGCATTCCGACGGCCGTCTTCACGGTCCCGGAAGTGGCGCGTGTCGGCATGTTGGAAAGTGAGGCAAGGGACGCCGGGCATGACGTAGATGTCCGGTTCACTGACACGAGCGGTTGGTACTCGAACTACAGGATCGGCGAGACCTCCGCCGCCGCGAAGATCCTCGTGGACAGGTCGAACGGCAAAATCCTCGGCGCGCACCTGTTCGGCCCCGAATACGGCGAACTGATCAATTTCTTCGGGCTGGCAATCAAGCTGGGCCTGACGGCCAAGCAGCTTAAGTCGATGACGGCGGCCTATC
Organism: Roseovarius sp.; assembly: GCA_021767845.1. Classification (GTDB taxonomy): domain Bacteria; phylum Pseudomonadota; class Alphaproteobacteria; order Rhodobacterales; family Rhodobacteraceae; genus Roseovarius. The sequence continues at coordinate 757 of JAASSQ010000303.1, forward strand.
CAAGTGTTGGATCGGATTTGGGGTCGCTTCTTTGAATTTGAAAGATTTTTCGCAATAGACCCGATCCTCCTCGGAACGTATGTCTGGCCCGATGAAGACGGTTCTTATTTACTTCGCCGCTGCGGTGGCCGAAATTGCCGGATGCTTCGCCTTCTGGGCTTGGTTTCGGCTCAACAAAAGCGTGTTCTGGCTTGCACCGGGGATGCTATCCCTTGCCGCTTTCGCCTGGCTACTGGCGCTCAGCCCCGTCGATCAGGCGGGCCGCGCCTATGCTGTCTACGGTGGCGTCTACATCGTCTCGTCCCTGCTGTGGCTATGGGGTGTGGAAGGCGATCGCCCGGATCAGTGGGATGTTGTTGGAGCGGGCCTTTGCCTTGTCGGTGCAGGTATTATTCTCTGGGCACCGCGCAGTATTTGAGAGGCAGCCGCAGACGGGGTGAAGTACTGAATCTTTCGATTAGATCGCCTTTTGGTTCACGCGTTCCGACAACTCGGCGCTGCTTTCCTTCCGCATCGCGGCTGCGATCAAGCAGGTTTTCTACCGCCCTCAAAAGCAGCGATACATCCTTTACGCAGCATCGCTCAAAGTGGGCTCTTCGGTTGCATTAGCTGCCGACGACACGAACGTCTGCAATGTAGGCCGGGTTCATTCAACCACACCAGCACAGCAAAAGGGGAACCGTGGTCCCACGGCTCCCCAATCGGTTCAGGTCTTTTGGCCTCATGCCAATGTCATGCGACCAGCGACAGCCCCGCGCCCGCGTCCTGCGGCTGCTCACCGCTGTCGATGAACGGGATGATCGAGAAGGTCTGCCCGCCGCGCTGTTCTTCGTTCTGCACGGCGTTGACGCGCAGGTCGCCATCGGGCGTGTTGATCAGCAGCGACAGGTAGTCATTGCCCGTGCGGCTGCTTTTGGCCATCCACGCCGAGCCGACGCGGATCGGTGTGCCCCGGGGCGAGCTGACCTCGATCCGGTAATCGGGGTGGGTCTCTTCGGATTTGTAGCTGTTCTCGATCAGCATGAACTCCAGATCGAACATCATGTTGGCGATGTAGCCGGTGAAGGCGTTGTCAGCGTCCATGGCGGTGAGCTCGCCCGAGATCGAGCCGGATTTCATCAGGCCGTTCGAGACCAGCGGGATGATCTCGAACGCGCCGCTTTGGGCCGCACGCGCCTCTTTCGTCTGCACTGCGTTGACCCGGAACGGGCCGAGGCCGACATCGATCTGCATCGAGATGTAGGGGTTGCCGCTGGTATTGCCGGTCTCGTTCCAGGCCGTGCCGATACGCACCTTGCGGCCTGATTTGTTGACTGCCGTCACGTCAAAATCCGGGCTGCGTTCAGACATCTTGGCCCGTGCCTCGAGCTGGATGGCGATGTCAAAGCGCGTCGAGTGGATCACGCCGGTGTACTGAGCGGCTGCGGTCTCGACATTGCGGGTGAGGGTTCCTGCGAACATGGGATGGTTCCTTTTGGATTGGCCGGTGCCTGACGTTCTTGCCAACGCATCCGGGATTGCTTTCTCGACCCCTCTTGGGATCACAAATCAGAAAGCTCGCTTTCCTTTCAGCCCCGCCCACGGGTCAGAGCTGCTGTCCGAGTGGGAATGCCCCCGCGCCTCCGGGTGCTACGCCCCTCCCCTGCCGGTCTGGTCTTGATTGGCTGCCCGCATTTTCCGCGCCGTCCTCCAATCGCGCGATGAAGAACTCCGCCTCTTTTCCGTTCAACCGGTGCCCGCCCCGGTCGGTCAGACCGATGCAGCTACCATTCGGCACATAGGTGATGAGGTACTGACCAAGCCGGTCCTTGTGGACAACGTAGCTGGTATTGGCCCAATGCACGGTCTGGCCGGCATCGACGGCCGCCTTGATTTCATCGAGTGTCATGCGAACCTCCTCAAGAAGAATGGTGGGGAAACGACGCAAGAAACCCGGTCGTCCAACCGGGCTTCCATGCAGCATTTGTTTGGCCAACGGCCGAGAGCTGTCAGGCCCCTTGCGTGGCTTGCGTCGCGCGCGCCGCCATCCAATCCTTCAGGCCAAGAACCGTTCTTCCGGCGGCGACCTCGGAGGCCCAGGCAACCCTTGGGTCGCCGCAGGGCTCGGAGCCAACATGCCGGTTGATATGGCCATTGGCCATCCATGGCTCGGGCTGGATCCGTCGCAGCCAGTCCGCCATGCTCGGGATCCGGCCCCGACAGTCTTCGCGGACATGCTGCTCCCCGATCCAGCGCACGGGAATGTCCCGACCTGCGCTATTGGTCAGGGTCAAGCCGAAGACACGTTCGGCCTCGAACAGGCCTTGGGCGTGATGGCGCATAGCTCGGTGCGTAAAGAGCGCGAGGTGCTCTTTCGAGGCATCGAACCAGTCATGTATGGACTGATAGTCAGACGGCACCCCACCGAATTTCCGGGCAGAGCTTTCGGCATGATGAAGCGGATGCGCCATATCAAAGCCCCTCGTCATAGCTGTGCGAGCATTCGACATAGCGGTCCGCGTGATCGAGGCTGATGCTGTCGTTGCGCAAGTCCCAGGTCAGCGTGCCGTAGCCGCCTTCGTTGTTCTCGAACCCCGGGTGATGGTGATAGGCGAGCG
>JAASSQ010000304.1 GCA_021767845.1 Roseovarius sp.
ACCTTCGAGATGACGCCCGGCACCTGCCAGGACCTGCTGGACGAACTGACCGACGCCTACGAGAACTTCATCTCGAAACAGCCCGGCTTCATCGCCGCGGGGCTGCATGTGAACGACGCCCAGACCCGGATCGCCAATTACTCGCAATGGCAGCGGCGCGAGGATTTCCAGGCGATGCTGCGCAGCGACGAGATGCGCCGCCGCAACCGGCGCATCAACGAGCTGTGCAAGAGTTTCGAGCCGGTGATGTATGACGTTGCGGCGACGTTCGACTGAAGATGCGGGACGATGCGGAAACCGACGCCCTGTCGGAGGAAATGCACGCGCTGCGCGAGGAGGTGGCCCGGCTCAACGGGCATGGTTTCGTGCGGATGCACAATTCGCTGTCGCGGGTGCTGCTGTTCAATTTCGCGCGCGGCCTGGCCTTCGGGCTGGGCACGGTGATCGGGGCCTCGGTGCTGTTGTCGGTGGTGGCCTGGTCGTTGAGCCAGGTGGAGTTCCTGCCGATCATCGGCGAATGGGTGGGCGAGATCGTCCGCCAGATCGAAGAGGCCGGCACTCCGTGAGACAAACCTGATTTGTGTCAATGTGCGGCCCTGCGCCGCCTGCCACAGTGAAACGGAAGAGAAACGGGAGGATCCCCATGTACAAGAACATTCTGGTGCCGATTTCCTTTGAAGAGGACCGCGACGCGGCGGGCGCGATCGAGGTTGCGCGCACGCTGGCCGCGCCGGATGGCAAGGTGACGCTGATCCACGTGATGGAGGACATTCCGGGCTACGCGATCTCCTACATACCGGACAATTACCTCGTGGAGAGCCGGCAGGCGATCGAAGGCGAATTGCGGGACATGGCCGCCAAGCTGGAGAACGGCGCCTCGGAGGTCATCACCGGCCATTCGGGCCGCACGATCCTGGATTACGCCGACAGGAACGGCACGGACTGCATCGTGATCGCCAGCCACCGGCCCGGCATGCAGAACCTGCTGCTGGGCAGCACGGCGACGCAGGTGGTGCGCCACGCCAATTGCGCGGTGCACGTGATCCGGTAGGCTCGACTTGAGCGCAGGGCGCGTGGCGCGTGCCCTGCCCGCCTGCACCGTGAGAGGGGAGGACAGGATGAAACACGCGAATATCGCGCCGGTATTGGCGCTTTGCCTTGGGCTGATGGCACCACCGGCATCCGCGCAGGAGCCGGTGAACATTCGCCCCGACATCCCCTCGGTCACGGTCGAGACCCCGGCGGGTCCGGCCGAGATCGAGCGCATCCAGGACAATGATCACGAGATCACCGGCGAATGGGCGCGCACCTCGCGGCCCTGCCCGCCCTTCTGCATCCAGCCGATGGAACCCGCCCCCGGCGTGACCACGATCGGGGAACTGGAACTGATCGACATGCTGGCCGACCCTGACGCGGTGGTGGTGGACAGCCGCACCCCCGACTGGTTCCAGGGCGGCACGATCCCCGGCGCGATCAACATCCCCTATACGCAGGTGGTGGACGCCTTGGGCGAACTGGGCTGCGAGATCGATTTCGATGGCTGGGATTGTTCCGAGGCGCGCAACGTGGCGCTGTTCTGCAACGGGCTGTGGTGCGGGCAGAGCCCCTCGGCCATCCGCAACATGATTTCCGCGGGCTACCCGGCCGAGCGCATCTTCTATTACCGCGGCGGGATGCAGAGCTGGCGGGTGCTGGGGCTTTCCGTCACGGGGCAGTGAGAGGGCTTGAGCGCGCGTCGGGCGGACCCATCTTATGGGCATGAGTTCGCTTCAAGGAGGATGACGCCCATGCAATGCCCGATCGACGGAGAAGAGCTGGTGATGACCGACCGTGCCGGGGTCGAGATCGATTACTGCCCGAAATGCCGGGGCGTATGGCTGGATCGCGGCGAGCTGGACAAGATCATCGAGCGCTCGGCCCCTCAGGGCGGTAGCGGTCGCGGGCCGGCCCCCGAGCCGCGCGGCGACTACAAGCGCAAGAAGCGCGGCGGGTTCCTGGAAGACCTGTTCGATTTCTGAGGCCATGCGGGGGCGGCCCCCGAGCCGCCCTGCCCTCAGCGTCCGAGGATCATGCGGATCAGCGTGAACAGCACCGACACCACCACCGAGACGAGGATCGCGCTGGTGATCGGGATGAAAACGCGGACATTCTCACGCTCGATCACGATGTCACCCGGCAGCCGGCCAAGGCCGAGCCGTGACAGCGGCCCCCAAAGGAGGCCGATCACGATCAGCACGATACCGGCAAGGATCAGGAAACGCGCCATGCCGTCAAGATAGCGGATATGGCGCGATTTGTGTAGGGGCCGGCCCTAGCGCGGGCCCGGTGGAGCGGAAATCCTGAAAGGATTTCCGGCCGATTTCTTTTGAAGAAACCGGATGGTCGGGCTGGGTGAGCCAGCGGACCGGGGCGCGGTTGCAGAAGATCACCATTTGCGCCGCGTTTTCTGCCACTTGAAAGCCGCGGCGGTCAATCTCGCGCAGGAACAAATCCATCCCCACGAAGCGTTCCACGTCCCGCGCCTTGCGCCGGATCACCGCGCCCTGCTGCACCGCCTTACAGGCGAAGAGATCGTTGAGCCAGACCCTCGGGCGACAGGGGCGAGTTGCGGTTCTGCATGGGGCCAGCCTTGGCCCATCCCGGTTAAGGCCGGGTTAATGCCCGCGCCGTTTCACGTTTCCGCCACGCTGGCCCGGCCGGCCGGCGGTTGACCGGCCCTTGGACCTGGTGGCCTCTTCGCTGGCCTTCTCGACCGCCTGCTGACGCGCGAGCGGGTCGTCGTGCACGGCAAGGTCCACGGCCTCGAGCCGCTTGACCTCGTCGCGCAGGCGGGCGGCCTCTTCGAATTCGAGGTTCTCGGCGGCCTTGCGCATGTCGGCGCGCAGAGCATCCAGATGCGCCTGAAGGTTCGCGCCCACCATCGGCTTGTCCACCGTGGCGGTCACGCGGTTCATGTCCACGTCACCCTGGTAGAGCCCGGCGAGGATGTCCTCGACGTTCTTCTTGACGGTCGCGGGGGTGATGCCGTGTTCCTCGTTATAGGCGATCTGCTTGGCGCGGCGGCGTTCGGTCTCGTCGATGGCGCGCTGCATGGAGCCGGTGATCCGGTCGGCATACATGATGACCCGGCCCTCGGCGTTGCGGGCGGCCCGGCCGATCGTCTGGATCAGCGAGGTCTCGGAGCGCAGGAAGCCCTCCTTGTCCGCATCCAGAATGGCGACCAGCCCGCATTCGGGAATGTCCAGCCCCTCGCGCAGCAGGTTGATGCCCACCAGCACGTCGAAGGCCCCCAGCCGCAGGTCGCGCAGGATCTCGATCCGTTCGATCGTGTCGATGTCGGAA
>JAASSQ010000305.1 GCA_021767845.1 Roseovarius sp.
AGCATGTCCGGCGGCCATGGCGAGGATCATTTCGCGTCGTTCCACCGGCAGGCGATCGCCGAGCGGATGGTCGCGGCCGGCGGGCTTGGGCTGGCCGAGGCGTTCTATCGCTCGATGACGGAGGCACGGACCGATGCATGATGACCGGCAAACCCTGATCGACCGGCTGGACCGCCTTCTGGAGTCCGAGCGGGCGGCGCTTCTGGCCGGCGATCTCGAGACGATCGGCACGCTACTGGACCACAAGGAAGCCCTGATCGACGCGTTCAACGCGCTGGAACCCGAGCGCACCGAGGGCCTTGAGGGGTTGCAACGCAAGGTGCTGCGCAACCAGGCGCTGCTGGACGGCGCGCTGGAGGGCATCCGCAAGGTGGCGGCCCGCATGGCCGAGATGCGCCGGGTGCGAACGACGCTGGACACCTATGACCAGGCTGGGCGGAAGCGCACGATCGACGGCGCGGCGCCGCGCAGGATCGAGAAACGGGCGTGACGGGTTTGTCTCAAATGCAAGGCACATGGCGGGTGCGGCTTAGCATTCCTTTAGCATTTGGGCGCCAGTCTGGCCTGGCATCCGAGAACGGGTGACGCGGCGCAGGCAGCGCCCGCCCGCGACGAACGTCAGAACGACGCCGAGGCCGTCTTCCGATCGGAGGCGGGATACGAAACCGGTGCAAAAGCACCGCAGGCTGAAGGAACAAACGATGTCCAGCATTCTGACAAACAACAGCGCAATGGTGGCGCTGCAAACCCTGCAATCGGTCAACAGCAACCTGGCCAAGACGCAGGACATGATCTCGACCGGCAAGGAAATCGGCAAGGCCAAGGACAACTCGGCCATCTGGGCGATCTCGAAGGTCATGGAATCCGACGTGAGCGGGTTCAAGGCGGTCAAGGACTCGCTCGCGCTGGGCGAAAGCACCGTGGCCGTCGCCTCGGCCGGGGCGGAGCAGATCGTCAACCTGCTCAACGAGATGAAGGAACGGGTCGTGGCCGCGACCGGCGACAATGTCGATCACACCAAGATCGAGTCCGATGTTGACGCCCTGAAAGAGCAGATCGGCTCGATCATCCGCGGCTCGCAATTCAACGGGTCGAACCTGCTCGATGCGGCGGGCGGCGATATCGACGTGCTGGCCTCGATCAACCGTGACGATGTGGGCGACGTGAGCAACCTGATGATCACCGTGGCCAGCGTCGATTTCGAAACCGACCTGCTGGGCGGGGCCACGGCGACCACCAACCCCGATGATCCGATCCTGGCCAGCAACATCCTGGGCGACATCGACGTGAGCGATGCCGCGTCGGCGGCAACCTCACTGACCGCGCTCGAGGCGCATATCCAGACCGCGATCGACGGCGCGGCAGAATTGGGTGCCTCGGCCAAGCGGATCTCGGACCAGAGCGAATTCGTCGGCAAGGTCACCGACGCGATGAAATCCGGCATCGGCGCGATGGTGGATACCAACATGGAAGAGGCCTCTGCCCGCCTGCAGGCGCTTCAGGTGCAGCAGCAGCTGGCGACGCAGTCGCTGTCCATCGCCAACCAGGCGCCGCAGGCGATCCTGTCGCTGTTCCGCTGATCCTGACAGGGGCGCCCGCGTGGCGCCCCTGACACCGCCCTGACACATATCTCATCGCGGAAGGACACCACGTGAACGCCACGCTCATGGCCCACAGCGCCTACGGGGCGCATGCCCGCGCCACCGGAACGGCGCGAGACACCGAATACGACGCCATCGCCCGGATCACCCGGCGACTGGCCGAGGCCGCCAGAACCCAAGGCGACATCGCCGGGCTGGCCGCTGCCCTGCTCGACAATCGCAAGCTATGGTCCACCCTGGCCCTGGATGTCGCGCAGCCGGCCAATCCGCTGCCTGCCGACCTGAAGGCCAGGCTGATCTACCTTGCCGAGTTCACCGATTTCCACAGCCGCAAGGTTCTGGCCGGCGATGCGCCCGCCGACCCGCTGATCGAGGTGAACACGGCCGTGATGCGCGGCCTGCAGGACCGGGGCGGCCCGTCATGACCGGCCTTGTCCTGAAACTGGGTCCGCGCGAACGGGTTCTGGTCAACGGGGTCGTCATCGAGAATGGCGAGCGGCGCGCCCGCATCTCGATCCTGACGGCCGATGCCAATATCCTGCGGCTGCGCGATGCGATCCACCCCGAAGACGCCACGACCCCGGTGCGCCGGGTCTGCTATGCCGCGCAGCTCTTGCTGTCGGGCGACGCGGCCCCCGAAGACGCGCGCCACAGCCTCTTGCGGCAGATCGAAACGCTGAGCCAGGTCCTGACCGACCCGGACAGCCGGGCGCAACTGGCCCGCGCGACCGAAACCCTGCTGAGCGGGCGGTATTACCAGTGCCTCAAGGCACTGCGCGCCTTGCTCCCGCGGGAGGAGCGCCTTCTGGCGCATGCCGCGCCATGAGCTTCCAGCCGGTGGTGCCGACCGGTGGCTTGGCCGGCTGGATGTTTCTCGATGCCACGATGGCATCGCAGCGCAAGGCCTTCGACGCGGGTCCGAGGATCGTGAGCGACACCGCCTATTTCGAGGCGAATATCGGATCAGTCGAAACCGCCGAGAAACTGGTCGCGGATCGCCGCTTGCTGCGCGTGGCGCTGGGGGCCTTCGGGCTGTCGGGCGACCTCGACAGCCGGTTCCTGATCCGCAAGGTTCTGGAAGGTGGGGTCACCGATCCTGACGCGCTCGCCAACCGCCTGACGGATGAACGCTACAAGGACCTCGCGGGCGCGTTCGGGTTCGATGCGCCCGACGGGCCGCGCAGCCAGGACGCAGGTTTCGCGGAACGCATCATCGAACAGTTTCGCCGACGGTCGTTCGAGGTGGCGGTGGGCCAAACCGACGAAAGCCTGCGGCTGGCGCTGAATGCAGATCGCGCGCTGGAACGTCTTGCGGCTGATCCCGGCCCCGGCGACACCGGGTGGTTCCGAATCATGGGCACACCGCCCCTGCGCGCGGTCTTCGAGATCGCGCTGGGGCTGCCCGACGGGATCGCGCAACTGGATCTCGACAAGCAATTGGAACTCTTTAAGGATCGCGCCGCCCGCCGCCTGGAGCTGACGGATCTTTCCGATCTGGCCGAGGCAGGGGTCCGCGACAAGCTGGTCGAGACCTTTCTGCTGCAGGAGCAAATCAGGTCGGTCGCGGCGCAAAGCCCCGCGGCCACCGCTTTGACCCTGTTGCAGGCCATACCGCAACTGCGCGGCTGACTCTGGCCCGGCCCGCCGCGCGCTGGATCCCCCGCGCCCAGCCCATCGAACCGCCATCGCGCCCTCGCGCCAAC
>JAASSQ010000306.1 GCA_021767845.1 Roseovarius sp.
ATGTCGAGCGGCTTGAGGCAGCCTTCGTTCAGGGGAATGTCGGTGCCCACGAGCGTGCGGAACACGTAGAGCACCACGGCCCGCGCGACGGATTTCGGCGCGTTGTAATTGCCGGAATGCTGATCGCTGGTGCCGGTGAAGTCGATCCGGGCCGCGCGGGCGGCGTGATCGACGCTGATCGCCACCTCGATCGTGGCGCCGTGGTCCATTTCATAGGAGAACCGCCCGTCGCGCAGCGTGTCGATGACGCGGCGCACGCTTTCCTCGGCGTTGTCCTGAACGTGGCCCATATAGGCCTGCACCACATCGAGCCCGTAGGCCTCGACCACCTTCAGAAGTTCGCGCCGCCCGGTTTCGTTGGCGGCGATCTGCGCCTTCAGGTCGGCCATGTTCTGCGCCACGTTGCGGCAGGGCCAGGGGCCGGAGGACAAGAGCGCCTCGGCCTCGGCCTCGCGCAGGCGGCCCTGATCGACCAGCTTGAAATTGTCGATCAGCACGCCCTCGTCCTCGATCCGGGTGCTGTCGGGCGGGCCGCTGCCGGGGGTGCGGCCGCCGATATCGGCGTGATGGCCGCGCGCGCCCAGCCAGAACACCGGCTCGTCCCCGGCAAAGACCGGCGTGACCACTGTCACGTCCGGCAGGTGCGTGCCGCCCTGGTAGGGGGAATTGAGCATGAAGGCATCGCCCGGCTTCACATCCCTGTTGCGGCGCATCACCGTCTTGATGCTGTCGGACATCGAGCCCAGGTGCACCGGCACATGCGGGGCGTTGGCCACCAGATCGCCCGCCGCATCGAAGATCGCGCAGGAGAAATCCAGCCGCTCCTTGATGTTAACGGACCACGATGTATTGGCCAGCGTCGCGCCCATCTGGTCGGCCACCGACATGAACAGGTTGTTGAACACCTCGAGCAGCACCGGGTCGGCCTGCGTGCCGGCGGCGCGGGCAAGTGGTGTGTCGCCCGTGCGCTCCAGCACAAGATTGCCCATGTGATCGACGCGCGCCGACCAGCCCGGTTCGATCATGTTGGTTCCGGTGGGCTCGGTGATGATGGCCGGCCCCGCGATGCGCGCCGCCGGATCGAGCGCCGCGCGCTCGTAAAGCGGCACGTCGCGGCGCGCCCCGTCCAGGTGCACCGCCACTTGCGCCGCCGGCGCCCCGTCGCCCGACGGGCGTTCGGCCATCGGCGCGTGGCCGGTGCGGCCCACGGCCTCGACGCTGAGCATGTCGAACAGGATCGCGCGTTCGGGGCTGTGGAAACCGAACCGCTGGCGGTGGGCCTCCTCGAAGGCGGCCTGCATGGTGGGGGCGTCGGTGAACGGCACCTCGAGCGCCTGGTGCGAGCCGTCATAGCGCAGATGCGCGCGCGGCCGGGTTTCGACATCCGTGACCCCTTGGGATTCGACCTCGGCCCGCGCGCGACGTGTCAGGGTTTCCAGCGCGTCTTCGGCGCGGGCGGTGTCGGCCAGGGGCGTGTCCATCTGCGCCTCGCGCATGGCGCGGATCTCGGCCAGGCCCATGCCGTAGGCGCTGAGCACCCCGGCATGGGGATGCACCAGCACCGTGCGCATGCCCAGCGCATCGGCCACGAGACAGGCATGCTGCCCGCCCGCGCCGCCGAAACACTGCAGGGTGTAGCCGGTCACGTCATGGCCGCGCTGCACGCTGATCTTCTTGATCGCGTTGGCCATGTTGTCCACGGCGATGCGCAGGAAGCCTTCGGCCATATCCTCGGGGCTGCGGGGTGTCTCGCCGGTCGCTTGCGCGACGGTCTCGGCCAGTTGCGCGAATTTCTCGCGCACGATTTCGGGATCGAGCGGCTGGTCACCGTCCGCGCCGAAGACGGCGGGGAAATGCGCGGGGTCGAGCTTGCCCAGCATGACGTTGCAATCGGTCACGGTCAGCGGCCCGCCGCGGCGGTAACAGGCCGGGCCGGGATCGGCCCCGGCGCTTTCCGGGCCGACCTGGAAGCGGCCATCCTCGAACTTGCAGATCGAGCCGCCGCCGGCCGCGACGGTGTGGATATCCATCATCGGGGCGCGCATCCTGACGCCCGCGACCTCGGTTTCGAAGCTGCGTTCATAGTCCCCGGCGTAGTGGCTGACATCGGTCGAGGTGCCGCCCATGTCGAAGCCGATCAGCCGGTCATGGCCCGCCGCCTCGCCCGTCTTGACCATGCCGACGATGCCGCCCGCCGGGCCGCTGAGGATCGCGTCGCGCCCCTGGAAAAGCTGCGCATCGGTCAGCCCGCCCGCGGATTGCATGAACAAGAGCGCCTCGCAGGCGCGGCCCATGTCCAGCGCCTCGGCCACCTGCCCGACATAGCGGCGCAGGATCGGCGAAAGATAGGCATCCACCACAGCCGTATCGCCCCGGCCCACCAGCTTGGCCAGGCGGTTGACCTGGTGGCTGGCGGTGATCTGGGTAAAGCCGATCTCGGCCGCCAGGTCGGCGACGCGGCGTTCGTGCTCGGGGTTCAGATAGGCGTGCAGCCCGGCAATGGCGACGGCACGGATGCCCTTGTCATAGGCCGCCTGAAGCGCGATGCGCGCGGCGTCCTCGTCCAGAGGGCGGACCACGGCACCGTCGGCATCCAGCCGCTCGTCCATCTCGGCGACCTCCTCGTAGAGAAGGTCGGGGCGGGTGATCTGCAGGTCGAAGAGGCGCGGCCGTGTCTGGTAGCCGATCTTGAGAAGGTCGCGGAAGCCGCGGGTGACCATCAGCAGGACGCGCTCGCCCTTGCGCTCCAGCAGGGCGTTGGTGGCCACGGTCGTGCCCATCTTGACCGCCCTGATCGATCCTTCGGGAAAGGCGCCTTTGACGCCCATCAGGTCGCGGATGCCCTGCACGGCGGCATCCGCGTAGCGATCGGGGTTTTCCGACAGCAGCTTGTGGGTGTGCACGGCCCCCGCCGGATCGAGCGCCACGATATCCGTGAAGGTGCCGCCCCGGTCGATCCAGAATTCCCAGGCCTTGCCCATACCCGCCCCTAAGTTATTGACAAGTTTAGGTTTGGCGCTGGGCCGGGAAATGTCAACGGCGCGGGGGCATTGAAATCGGCGGCCGGATGGGCGCATATGTTGCTTAAAGGTCATGGAGCGCAGGCATGGATATCCGCAGGATCAGTGACGATTATTCCGTCAGCCCCCAGATCACGCCCGGCGACATCCCGGCGATCAAGGCGGCGGGGTTCCGGTCGCTGATGTGCAACAGGCCGGATGGCGAGGACTGGACCCAACCCGATTACGACGACATCGCGGAGGCCGCGCAGGCCGAGGGGCTTGAGATCCGCTGGGTG